>NZ_DIPG01000147.1:23118-41497 GCF_002426325.1 Syntrophomonas sp. UBA5494
AGAACCCCATTCCGAGCCGCACTGCCTATTGCTGCCACAATGGATACCGGGGTGGATATGACCAGTGCACAGGGGCAGGCTACCAAGAGCATGGCCATAGCCTCATAAAACCATTTCTGAAAAGGCTGGCCCATAAAGAGAGTAGGGACAGCTACCACCAGAGCTGCCCCGATGATAACCAGAGGGGTATAATACTTGGCAAATCTCTCTACGAACTGCTGAGAAGGGGCTCGTTGTCCCTGAGCATCTTCCACCATGGTAATTATCCTGGCTATGGTGTTGTCTTTAGCCAGGCGAGTAACCTCGATCTGCAGAGAACCACGCTCATTAATTGTGCCGGCATAGACCTCCCTGCCCACGGTTTTTTCGACCGGCACCGACTCGCCGGTTATAGAAGCCTGGTTTACCGAGGAAAAGCCATCTACAACCTTTCCGTCCATAGCAATCCTTTCTCCCGGTCTGACAATGATGATATCGCCGATGACAATATCGTCAACCGGTAAAGTCATCTCCTCACCATTGCGGGCAACCAGAGCCTGGTTGGGGGTGAGATCCATTAAAGTGCGGATTGAATTGCGGGTCCTGTCAAGGGTGTAGCCCTGCAGGGCATTTCCCAGGGAGAAAAGGAAGACCACTGCTACGGCCTCCTCGAATTCTCCAATGGCCGCAGCTCCAATGACAGCTATTGACATAAGAATATTCATATCCAGTTCCCGGGCATTCATTAAGACCGCTATGCCATTTTTTGCTGGGAGAAATCCGCCCAGCACGATTCCGGCTATGAACAGGCCGGTAGGTATCAGTCCAGGCATCCCCATTTTTTCAGCAATAATCCCCATTGCCAGCATGAACATAGAAATGCCTGTGGGTACAACATACTGATTACGCTTCCAATAAGGATGCTCTTTCCTGGGTTGCAAAGGCTGATCAATCTCTCCCTCATATCCCATATTCCTGATTGTGTCTATTATTTCTTGGACTGGACTCTGATGGGTGACGGTAAGTTTGGAGGCACCAAAATTAACATTTACCTTTTGAACTCCCGGGAGTGAACTGATATGCCTTTCCAATTTAGCTGCACAGTCGGCACAATCCATACCGGCAATGCGCAGTGTGGTAGAACGGTTGTCCCCACCATCCCCGGCTTCCCATTGTGCATCATAACCCAGGGTCTGAACCTTTTCTAATATCTCTTCAATCCCGGTTTGTGCAGCGTCAAAAGCAACATTCAGTTTTCCCAAGGGGAAGGCCAGTGTAGCTCGTGATACACCCGGTATCATTTTGACGGCCTTTTCGACCTTAGCCGCACAATCAGGGCAATCCAGGCCTTTTATATACAAGCTGCAAGCGATATCCAGATCTTTTATCTCAATGGCTTCACCCATAAATAACACTTCCTTTATTATGAAAAGTTAAGGTATAAGTATTGCAATTACTTTATGAAATCAAGAAATTGGGCCGCCCAGGCTTCATCATGACTGGCGTGTTCCAGGCCCTGTTTGAAAAGGGTCTTAACATGATCATCAGCTAGGGAGTAATAAAGTATTTTGCCGTCACGGCGAAACTTCACCAGTTTGTTGGTGCGCAGTATTCTCAACTGATGGGAGACAGAAGATTCGGATGCCCTGATTACCGCGGCCAGGTCGCAAACGCACAGTTCCCGGTGCATTAAGGCAAACAACATCTTTACCCGGGTGCTGTCAGCCAAGGTCTTAAATATGTCAGCCAGGGACTGGGCCACATCATCGCTTATCATGACCTGCCTTACAGCGGAAACGGCTTCTTCATGTATACACGTGACTTCGCAGCGATCAAAACGATCAAAATCTGCCATCTTTATCCCTCCCAATAATTATACATATGAACAACTGTTCATATGTATAATTATAATCCTAACCCCATCGATTGCAAAGAAAAATATTCACTTCGAGTCACTTATTAAAGGACCCTATCGGCAGCTCTATTCAACTATAGGGGAGCTACGATAATCCCCCCGCCAATGACTTCATTTTTCTGGTAAAACACCGCTGCCTGACCCGGGGTTATGGCCCGCTGAGGCTGTTCGAATTTGATCTCCACCTGGTCTGGTCTCAATGGGTTAAGCAGTGCGGGGACGGCCGGAGCGGAATACCTGATCTTGACATCTACCGCCAGGGCATCTCGGGGTGCTTCCCCAGAAATATAGGTGACCTGATCAGCCCGCAAGCCGCTTTTGAACAATTCCTGATTCTTGCCTACAGTGACCGTATTGCTCTCGGGTTGGAGGCCTGTCACAAAGGCCGGATAGCTCAGGGCTAAGCCCAGCCCCTTGCGCTGACCGATGGTATAACGGTATATACCGGAGTGCGTGCCCAGCCTGGCGCCGCTATTATCGACGATAGGGCCGCAGCCGGGCTTGTGATTCAAATACTGTTCAACAAAATCAGCATATGAACCCTTTTCTACAAAACATATCTCCTGGCTGTCTGCTTTATCAGCCACTATAAGACCAGCCTCCCGTGCTAAAGTCCTAACCTCGTCTTTATTTAAATGACCCAGGGGAAAAAGCGTAGTTTTCAATTGTTCCTGAGTAAGGCTGTAAAGTGCGTAGCTCTGGTCTTTCTTTTTATCCCCGGCCGTAAACAGGCGGTGTTTTTGACTCTCTGCATCATATATATTCTGCGCATAATGACCGGTTGCGATGAAATCAGCCCCCACACCCAAGGTTTTCCTGCGGAAAGTATCAAATTTTATATAGCGGTTGCAGTCGATGCAGGGGTTGGGGGTTCTGCCCGCCAGGTATTCCCGGCAGAAAGTGTCCACCACCCGGGATGTAAACTCGGCGCGGAAATTCATCACATAATGAGGTATATCCAGTTTCCATGCTACCTTGCGGGCGTCACTGATCGCATCGAGGCCGCAGCAGGTTTTATGCCGGTCTTTTTTCGCCGGCCAGATCTGCATGGTGATGCCGGTCACCTCGAATCCCTGCTTTTTGAGCAAAAGGGCCGCGACTGAACTGTCCACTCCACCGCTCATGGCCACAAAAACCTTTGTTGACAAAGACTCATTCCTTTCTTTGATAGCTTGACAGCTTGACAACACGGATAGTACTATGTTTTAAGCCTGTGATGTTTCCTGTCACTATTATTATCTGTTATGGTTGACGGCAAACATCCTCATTAACGGCTTGATTCCTGCTAATCTATATACTATCATCTTTATAGGAATTATAGTGTAAACTTGATTATATTTAATGCTCAAGGGCTGCCTTTGGCCGCGCAGGTTATAAGCAGATACATTCAATTTGGCTGCCTGCGGCCGGATGCGGCGTTGTGTGATCGTCAGAAGATATTGTCTATAGGACAAAATATATAGGGGTTTATCGATTTTGCCCGGATGGAATATTTAAATGTCTGCATACATCCGGAAAGAGTCTTTTAGAAGGGCGGGACATAAATGAATAAGACAGAAAAACAGCAATTAAAAGAAGAGATTCTTAGAAAAAAACAGGAAAAGTCCATATATATAATCGCGCATTACTATCAGCGCCCGGAGGTACAGGAAATCGCGGATTTTGTAGGTGATTCATATGCTATGGCCCTGGCTGCCCGCGATTCTGAAAGCGAAATCATACTGGTGGCAGGAGTGGACTTTATGGCCGAAACCGCAGCCATCCTTTGCCCGGATAAGATTATTTTGTCGCCTGAACCCGCGGCCACCTGTCCGATGGCCAACAGTATATCGGCTGAGCACATTCGAACCTACCGGGAACTGCATCCGGACACCCTGGTGGTAACTTATGTCAATACCCCGGCAGAGGTAAAAGCGGTCAGCGATGTTTGTGTGACCTCTTCCAATGCCGAAAAGATTATCAGCCGCCTGCCGGAAGATAAAAAAATCTACTTCGTGCCCGACCAGAACCTGGCCAGGAACATTGCCCGGGGACTGGACCGCGAAATAACGGCTTATGATTCTGCTTGCCCGATCCACGCGGTGGTTACCAAAGATGAGATTATAAAGCTCAAAGCTGAACACCCCGAAGCCCTGGTACTGGTGCACCCGGAGTGCGACCCGGAAGTGGTTCAGTTGGCCGATTACGCGGGCAGCACCGCCGGCATACTGAACAAAGTGGTTAAGTCTGATGAAAAGATATTTATCATCGGCACAGAGTCGGGCATCTTTCATGCCATTCAGAAGCAGTGCCCGGAAAAGCAGTTGATTCTGGCCTCTAAAGAATTAATTTGTCCCAATATGAAGAGCATTACCTTGAGCAAGATCAAGTATTCAATCGACGACCTGGAGACCCCGATAACCGTGCCAGGCAACATTGCACGGCAGGCTGCAGTTGCTCTGGAAAAGATGATTGAACTTGCGTCTGAAAAATAACGAATCACTCATCAGCGTCAAATGGTTTATGGAATAGGGGCTAACAAGCCCCTATTCTTTATACAGGTGAGGCCCCGGCAGAACTGTACCGGAGGTGGCGGCCTTCATATAATCTTCACATTTTTGCCCTACAATTAGGCATGAAATTGACGGAAGGATAAAAACCCTGCAACAATCCGGAGGTTTAATTTCACCGGCAAATAGTATCAGGGAGCGGTTAATTATATGAAACCGGAATTGATCGATAAAACACTGACCATAGCAGGCATGCACTGCAATAACTGTGAGATGCGGATAGAGAGCGCGTTGCGGGCTTTACCGGGTGTAATTAAAGCCCGGGCCAATTATAATACTGCGCGGCTCTTGATCAAATATGACCCTGAGCTGGTTGAACTCCAGCAGATTATTCAGTGCCTGGAAAAGCTCGATTATGCGGTCGAAAAGGAAGCGCAGAGTCCAGGCCATACCAAGCTCGCGCAGAACAACAACGGGAAGCTGTCGTCCGCCCAATTGCTGGGGATCGCTGTTATATTCCTGGCAGCATACCTGGTAGTAAACAATACGTTTGGCTTTGCATTCCTGCCTCAAATTAAACAGAACATGGGATATGGCCTGTTGTTTGTGGTGGGTTTGATAACTTCGGTGCATTGCCTGGCCATGTGCGGCGGCATCAATATTTCCCAATGTACGGCGGGCTGCAGCCTGCCCGAAACTGAAGCCGGCAAAACCAAACCGATCAGCCCCAGCCTGATGTATAATCTGGGCCGGGTGACATCGTACACCATTATAGGCGGCCTGGCAGGAGGGCTGGGCTCAATTATTGCCTTGCCGGGTTCAGCCAAGGGATTGGTAGCTGTCATTGTCGGCATATTGATGGCTATCATGGGTCTCAATATGCTGAACATATTCCCCGGGCTGCGCAGGTTGAATCCCCGCATGCCCAAAAGGTTAAGCGAATTACTGAACCGGAATAATAAGAATAAGCGGCGTGGGCCATTTTATATCGGCTTGCTGAACGGGCTCATGCCATGCGGGCCGCTGCAGGCCATGCAGTTGTATGCCCTGGGAACCGGAAGCGCCTGGGTTGGGGCATTATCCATGCTGTTTTTCAGCCTGGGGACAGTCCCTTTAATGTTTGGACTGGGTGCGGTCACTTCCTTTTTGGGCAGTATATTTAAGCAGCGTATGCTACAGGTAAGTGGCGTACTGGTCATGCTTCTTGGTATATTAATATTAAGCCGGGGGTTAAACCTGTCCGGAATCAATCTGGCTTACGCCTCACCGGAAGTTTCCCGAACCGGAAACATCGCCGTCATTGAGGGAGAGTCGCAGGTCGTGGAGACCACACTGCAGGCGGGGCGTTATCAACCTATCGTGGTTCAAAAAGGCATACCGGTAAGGTGGACTATTAAAGCTGACGCACGCGATCTAAACGGATGCAACAATCCGGTTACAATACCGAAATATAACCGGCAGAAAGAATTGGTCCCGGGGGATAATGTAATAGAGTTTACCCCCCAGGAGTCTGGAAAGATCACTTACACTTGCTGGATGGGCATGATCACCAGTACCATAACCGTTGTCGATGATATTTCAAATGTAACCGAGAAGGATTTGGCCCCACCGCCTGGCGCATCATTCTCCAGCGGTGGCTGCTGTGCAAAAGGTACGGCTGGCACGGCCTCCGATTCATCCCTAAGCGGATGCTGCGGTTATAAGTCTACAAGTAATGGCGGATTCGGAAAGAATGGAAACTCAGCAATATAAGCACTTGTTTAGTTACGTGCTATTCAGTTTAAATAAAGGAGGGGCACCAGAATGCACCAAGAATCCCTAAAGATATCAGGCATGAGTTGTGCCGCCTGTGCTGCCAGGATAGAAAAAGGTTTGAAGAAGATTGAAGGCGTAGAATCGGTAAATGTCAACCTGGCTTTGGAAAGAGCGACGGTTAACTATGACGAAAATAAGCTGAAGAGAGAGCAAATTGACCAGGTGGTGCAGAAGCTGGGATATGATGTGATCCCCGAAAATTTGGATGAACAGGCCACTTTGCAAATATCCGGTATGACCTGTGCAGCCTGTGCCGCCCGTATAGAGAAAAAACTGAACAGCCTGGAGGGGGTGACCCGGGCCAGTGTAAACCTGAGCACCGAAAAGGCCATGGTATCATACCGGCCCGGACAGGTCAGGGTAAGCGAGATGATACGGAGTATTCAGAACCTGGGCTATAACGCTGAACGGGTTGAGGATATCAGTGCAGACCGGGCCCAGGAAGAGAAGGACAAAGAAATCAGGTCATTGCGCTGGCTGCTGACAACCTCCGCAGTTCTTAGCCTGCCCCTGGTTGTAGCCATGGTTTTGAGCTTATTTAGAATCCACAACCCCATCGTAACGTTTTTGCATAACCCCTATTTTCAATGGGTAATTGCCACACCGGTGCAATTCGTGATTGGGGCCCGATTCTATAAACAATCATATTTCGCCTTGAGGTCGGGAAGTGCCAATATGGACGTATTGATTGCCATGGGGACATCGGCGGCCTATTTTTTCAGCCTGTACAATGTGTTCTTCGAAGTGGTGCCTCAAGGGATGATGAAGAACCTGTATTTCGAGGCCTCTGCCATAATAATAACGCTGATCCTGCTGGGCAAGTATTTGGAGGCAGTGGCTAAAGGAAGAACCTCTGAAGCCATCAAAAAACTGGCCCGGTTGCAGGCTAAAACCGCCCGGGTTATTAGGGAGGGCGAAGAACTTGATATTCCTGTTGAAGAGGTTGAACTGGGCGAAATAATCATTGTCAGACCAGGGGAAAAAGTACCTGTTGATGGAAAAATCACTGAAGGAAATTCGGCTCTGGACGAGTCCATGCTTACCGGAGAAAGCCTGCCGGTTGATAAAAAGGCCGGTGACCTGGTTTACGGCGCCACCATCAACAAATTCGGCGCCTTTAAATTCGAAGCCACCAGGGTGGGCAGGGATACCGCCCTGGCACAGATAATCAAGATGGTTGAAGATGCTCAAGGCTCTAAAGCACCCATTCAGCAGATCGCCGATCGGGTGGCCGGAGTATTTGTTCCGGTTGTCCTGGCTATCGCGGTCATAACCTTTTTAGCCTGGTACTTATCCGGTGCGGGAATTAATAAATCGTTGATCAGCGCGGTTGCGGTCCTGGTTATCGCCTGCCCCTGCGCCCTGGGATTGGCCACGCCCACCGCGATTATGGTCGGCACCGGAAAAGGGGCGGAAAACGGTATTCTCATAAAGGGCGGGGAGCATCTGGAAATGGCTTACAAGCTCAATGTTGTGGTCTTGGACAAAACCGGCACCATAACTAAAGGCAAACCGGAAGTAACCGATATCATAGCCCGGGGAGAATTGGATCAGGATGACTTGCTGCGTTTGGCCGCCCGGGCGGAAAAAGCCTCAGAACATCCCCTGGGGGCGACCATCTATGAAAAAGGCAAAGAGGCATATCAGCAAGTGCAAGACCCGGACAGTTTTGAGGCTATTCCCGGCAAGGGAGTAAAAGCCGTTATGGACGGGCGCGAGATCTATCTGGGGACCCGAAAGCTTCTGACTGAAAACGGCATTGCGGTTGAACCCGTAGAAACATCGATAAGCGGCCTGGAGGATCAGGGCAAGACCGCTATGCTGATGGCTGTTGACGGCAGACTGGAGGCTATCATCGCGGTAGCCGATACCGTCAAGGAAAACTCGCGGGAGGCGATAAGTGACCTGCAGAACATGGGCATCGAGGTTTATATGATTACCGGAGACAACCTGCGCACCGCTGCGGCCATCGCCCGGCAGGTCGGCATTGATCATGTCCTGGCCGAGGTTCTCCCCGAAAATAAAGCCGAAGAGGTGGAAAGGCTCAAAGCCGCTGGAAAAACGGTGGCAATGGTGGGAGACGGCATCAACGATGCTCCGGCTCTGGCTACAGCTCATATAGGCATGGCTATGGGGACCGGCACTGATGTAGCCATGGAGGCTGCCGACATAACATTGATGAGAGGAGATCTCAGAACCATTCCGGCTTCTATCAGGCTTTCCCGGCAGACCATGCGCAAAATCAAGCAGAACCTGTTCTGGGCTTTTATTTACAACATCATCGGTATTCCTTTTGCTGCCCTGGGAATGTTGAATCCCATAATCGCTGGCGGCGCCATGGCTTTTAGTTCAGTTTCGGTTGTAACCAATTCCCTCAGTTTGAAGCGCTATGATCCCAACCGGAAAGTTCATGACAACAATGATGCAAACCTAAATCCGGAGCAGTCGCATATTACCGATCCCCCGGTTGGCAAGGCTAAAGAACATGCGGTAGCTGCGGTCAAAAAACCGGATTTAGAAGCTGATAAAACGCCAAAGGAAAAGGGATAATGAGGAGAAGAGAAGCGGCACGAGCAGCTGGTGAGGAAAGGCGAGTTTTTAATACAGCTCGCCTTTCACTGATATGGGGGGCTTATATTGAATCATCCCAACAAGATTTTGATTATTGACGATGAAGTCAAGATCACTGAAGTGATCAAATCATACCTGGAGCGAAGCGGTTACGAGGTTTATACCGCTTTCAACGGAGAACAATCGTTAGAAGCGTTTGAGAAGGTTCAACCCGCTCTGGTTATATTGGATTTGATGCTGCCGGATATGAGCGGAGAGGAGATTTGCCGCCGGCTGCGCAAGCAATCGCGAGTCCCTATCATCATGCTTACGGCAAAAATTGAAGAACCTGATATCATTCATGGCCTGGATATCGGCGCTGATGATTATCTTACCAAACCCTTCAGCCCCAGGCAGCTTACCGCCCGGGTAAGAGCACTGCTGCGCAGAAGCGGCCCGGATACCGTCCCTCTGGCTAATATAATGTCATTTAGTAAAGGAGACCTGGTCGTAGATTTTACGCGGCATGAAGTGAAAAAGGGAGGGATAGCGGTCAACCTGACTCCGAACGAATTTAAATTGCTCGCCACATTGCTGAAATACCCCAAAAAGGTATTCACCCGGGAAGAACTGATCCGATTGGTCATTGGCGAGGATTTCGAAGGCTATGACCGCATTATCGATACTCACATAAAAAATCTCAGGCAAAAGATTGAGGAGGATTCCAAGAACCCCGGTTATATTTTGACCGTCCATGGAGTCGGCTACAGATTCGGTGGTGAATGATTTGAAGTTAAGACTGAGAACCCGCTTGACCATATCTCATATTTGCATTTCCCTGTTTCTGGTGGCTTTTATCAGCATACTGACCAATTTGCTTATAGAAAAACAGTTCAGTCATTATATTGTCAAGCAACAGGAAAAAGAAAACAGCAGAATTGTGGGTCTGATCAGCCAGCAGTATCACCGTAAAGAAAACTTGTGGAACCAGGCCACTATAGAACAGATCGGAATAGAGGCCCTGGAGCAGGGTATGATTGTCAGAGTTACGGACAACCAGGGTAATACCGTATGGGATGCCACTCTGCACAACAACGGACTCTGCATTCAAATGATCAACCATATGTCGCAGAATATGCTCAGCCGTTATCCGGATTTCCAGGGCAGTTATGTTGTTAATGAATATCCGCTGCAGCAGGAGTCCGAGGTTGTCGGCGGGGTAGCGATCGGCTATTATGGACCATACTATTTCAGCGATAATGATCTGGCATTTATCAGTACTTTGAACCAGGTTCTGTTCATAGCAGGCGTATTAGCCCTGGTTATGGCCTTAATTGCAGGCATCCTCACTGCCAAGCGTTTGAGCCTGCCTATAACTCAAGCTGTAAAAACCGCTCAAGACATGAGACGAGGCGCATATAAAACCCGGCCTGTTAAACCGTCCAATATTATCGAAATAGACCACCTTACCGATACCGTAAATGATCTGGCCGCCGGTTTGGGGAAACAAGAACTGCTGAGGAAACGCCTCACCGCGGATGTAGCCCATGAGCTGAGAACCCCCCTGGCCACCCTGCAGAGCCATATAGAGGCCATGATCGACGGTATTTGGGCAGCCGATTCGGACCGCTTAAAGAGCTGTCATGAAGAAATCTTGAGAATCAACCGCATGGTGGGGGATTTGGAAACCCTGGCCAGGTATGATAGTGAAAATCTGGTGCTGCATGAAGAGTCTATTGATTTCAGTCATCTGACGCAAGAGGTCATAAGACTATTCGAGGCCGACTTCACAAACAATGGGGTTCACCTCGATTTCCACGGGGAGACCGTCATGGTGCTGGCTGACCGGGATAAGCTTAAGCAGGTAGCAGTAAACCTCATTTCGAATGCCCTTAAATATACCGCCGCCGGTGATCGAGTGGAGGTAATGGTAACCCGGGAAGAAAACCGGGGGGTTCTGACAGTCAAAGATACCGGGGCAGGGATTGCCCCTGAGGATCTTCCCCATATTTTCGAGCGCTTCTACCGGGCAGATCGGTCACGCACCCGGGAAACCGGAGGTTCTGGTATCGGCTTGGCCATTGCCAAAGCGATTGTCGAGGCTCATGGAGGGCAAATCAGTGCAGAGAGTAAACCAGGTGAATTTACCCGGTTTATGGTATCCTTGTCCGGACCATAGGATGCCTTTGGAACTCATAAAATACAGGGAATCGGAGGCAAGTCTTTTTTAAGATAAACCAAATTTAACGGGGAAAAGCTATCATCGTTCAGCAGCATGTGATGTGGTTGCCAGGGGGGCGGAGTCGGGACAAAATGAGATCCAGATGAAATGATCAACCAAAGGAAGATACGGATTAAGGGCCAGGTTGGAAATAGCCCCGCATCAGGATGAGGGGCCGGTTCCAATCCACGTTGTCGCCCAACAACAAAATTTTTCCAGCCGTTATCCGCAACAGTCGTGTTAATATCTAGCGGAGGACTGAACGCCAGTCAACTTCTGACTGCGCTGGAAAATAATTAAGACTATTCCGGGTATTGTTTTAGTTGCCGGCACAGGTTATAATAAAAGTGCAATGGCGGAGGAGTAAAGGTATACTGTCTTAAAGTCATTGGTTGTAGTCCTTAGTTTTTGGTTCCCATCAGTTTCGGTTAGGTTTAAAACTTGCTTAGGTTTGGAGAGAACTTCCTTAATTCCTTTTTCAGGTTTTTTGGTTTCGGATAGACTAGGTTATTTAAGATCTTGGACCCAGTGTTTCGAAAACTTCTCCGCCATAGCGTTAAAAAAGTCAGCTAAAAGCCTTCACACGGTGAGGGCTTTTATCATTGTGCGCCCATAATGCCACGCTACGAAACTGCAGCAATAAAATGCCTGCTGAAACTGCACCGATAATCTCCGCAAGACATTTAGACTGCTTAATTATTGGCTTTGTGGTGACAAAATAGTGTCATCGAATGGAGTTAGACTGGACTAAATTGCCAGCTATGTTTAACCTACCAATAGGAGGTGGAGAAGTTGCGCATATTGCACAGTGCCGATTGGCATCTGGGCCGTTCTTTTCATGGATACAATCTTATCGAAGAACAGGCCCATGTTTTGGAACAGTTGGTCAACCTTGCGGGGGAGAGCGGAGTCGATGCAGTTATTATAGCCGGAGACGTATTTGACCGTTCCCAGCCTTCCGCCGAAGCTGTCAGTCTGCTCAACACGGTGTTGACCAGGATTTGTCAGGACCTGTGCATACCCGCTATCGTGATTGCAGGCAATCACGACAACCCGGAGCGGATAGGCTTTGCGCAGCACATGCTCACCCAGCAGCAGCTTTATATGGTCGGCCCCTTAAACGGCCTGTGGCAACCGATTCCATTATATGACGAGTACGGCCCGGTATACTTTTGCCCGCTTCCCTATAGCGAACCGGCCTTTGTCCGTAATTTTACAGGAGACCAGTCTATCCATGACCACCACAGCGCAATGGCAGCCATGATAGATTACATAACTTCCACCCTGCCGGCTTCAGCCCGAAAGATCGCGGTTGCCCACGCTTTCATCAGCGGGGGAGTGGAAAGCGAATCAGAGCGGCCCCTAAGTGCGGTGGGCGGGGCTGGATGCGTTTCGGCAAATCTTTTGGAGCTATTCAATTACTGCGCCCTGGGCCACCTGCACCGCCCGCAATACATAGGCAATGAAAAGGTTTGTTATGCCGGGTCGCTGCTTAAATATTCCTTTGCCGAGGCTGAGCATCGCAAAGGTGTAACCTTGCTGGAGATCGACCAGAACGGGGAATTAATGAAGGGTGAAAACATTGCTTTGAGTCCGCGCCGGGAATTGCGCTGCATAGAAGGGAACCTTGAGGAAATCCTCACCAGCGATAGAAGCGATGATTATATCAAGGTGGTGCTCCTCGATGAGGGTGCCTTATTAGACCCGATGGGCAAACTGCGCCAAGTTTTTCCTCACATCGTGGAATTGCAGCGCCCGGTTTTGCACCAGGTACCCGCGGGGCTGGGTGGTGAAAGGGATTTTCGAAACCTTACCGAGGTCGATTTGTTTAGATCTTTTTACCAGCAGGTTACGGGAAATTGCCTCTCTGAGCCGGAGCAAGGAGTGGTGGCCCGCCTCGTCGACAAATTTTACGAAAAGGAAAGGGGGGACTGAAGATGCGGCCGCTATTGTTGAAAATAACCTCTTTTGGACCCTTTGTGGGTACTCATGAGGTGGATTTTGGCCTCTTGCAAGGGCGCTCCTTTTTCCTGATCCATGGCCCTACCGGTTCAGGTAAGACCACTATCCTGGACGCTATCTGCTTTGCCCTCTACGGGGAAAGCAGCGGGGCGGAACGTTCCGGCGCTGATATGCGCAGCGACTTCGCTGCTCAGGACAGCCTAACTGAAGTGGAATTCGATTTCTCCCTGGCCGATAAAACTTACCGGGTACAGAGAAGGCCGCGCCAGCTGCGTCCAAGCAGACGAGGCACAGGCAACGCCGAGGAGCCTCAACATGCGGTCTTTTATGATATCAGCCCCGACGAAAATCAGAAACCGCAGGAAGTTGCCCTGGCCAGCGGCTGGAACCGGGTAAATGAAATGATTCAGAAATTGCTGGGCTTCAGGAGCGACCAGTTTCGTCAGGTGGTGATGCTGCCCCAGGGACAGTTTCGCCGCCTCTTGATGGCTGATTCTAAAGAACGTCAGGCCATTATGCAGGTTTTGTTCCAAACCGGCCTGTACAGCCGTATCGAAGCCTATTTTAAAGAGCAGGCCAAAACCGTGGAAGACCTGGCTTTGCGAATCGAAGCCAAAAAAGCAGAACTTCTTCAGGAGCACGCTTGCACCTCAACTGAAGAATTACGGATGGCCATTGATAAGGAAATCGGTGTTATCGCCTCCGACAGGAAACAGTTGGAGCAGATTACAAAGGATTTGGCTGGGGCCGCCGAGGCCCTGGGCCAGGCTAAAAGGATAGCGCAGCTTTTTAAGGCCTGCGCTGAAGCCCGGCATGAGCTAGAGCAATTGTCTTTGCAAAAAGATGATATCGAAAGGCAGCGGCGGATCCTGGAAAAGGGCAGGAAGGCCTTGCTGCTGGCTGCTCTGGAAAATAGCCTCAACCAACGCCAGACGGAATATAAACAGATCCAGATCGAGCACAGAAAAGCAGCTATGGAGTTGGAGCAGCTCAAAATGCAAAACAAGGCGGCTCAAGAAGCCTACCAGGCCGAAACCGATAAGGAAGCGGAGCGCTACCAGGCTTCCCGGCACTTGCACTGGCTGCATAGTTTAACCCCGGTTTTTGAGCAATATCAGGAGGCCAGGAATGAACTGGCGGCAGCAGAACAACAGCGCGGCCTGTTACAGGAAGATCTCAGTCAAGCCGAAGCTGAAATGACTAAAATCCGCCTGCAGCGGGAGGAGATCAACAACAATTGGCAGACTGCACAACAGTCCGCACTTCAGGTGGAAGTCCTTAAAACCGAGGTGCAGGCACAGGAAACAATCTTCAGCAAGCGCAATGAACTGGAACAAGCCCGCCAATCTCTGGCCAAGCACAAGTATGAGTGGAAAAAGGCCGTCCGCCAGCTTGAAAAGGCCGAGCAAAAATATAATGAATTAAAAAGTCATGGGTCCGTTCTGCAGGATGCCTGGAACCAGGGCCAGGCCGCGCTTTTGGCGACTGATCTGCAGGAAGGCGTACCCTGCCCGGTTTGCGGTTCCTTGAATCATCCTCATCCCCATACTGCCAGCGGCCAGCTTCCTGATGAGAAACAACTCAAGGAGCAGCAGGCCAGGATTGACCTGGCCGCGGAACAACTCAACGAGGCCCGGAAAAATGCGGCCGCTATAGAAATAAAACTGAGGCTTTTTGAAGAAAAAACCCTGAGGTTGGAAGCCGAACTAGGCGACAAAGGATCGCAAACACTGGCGGCTTTGCGGCAAAGCCTGGAATTGAGCCGGTCAAAATATCAGACCACCATGAAATCCGCCAGTCAAGAGGGACAGTGGGCACAATCCCTGGCATTGTTGGAAGAGGGGGAAAAGCTGAGTTTTTCCCGGTTGGAGCGGCTTAAATATGAACTTGGACAGGCAGAACAAGAGTGTGCTTCCACGCAAGCCATCTTTAGTGAGCGCGCCCAACACCTGCCGCAAACCATTATTGATCGGGAAACCTTGCAAAAAGAACAAGAGCAGGCTTTAAAACACTGTGAGGTCCTGGCCCAAAATCTGGAGAATGCCAGACTGCTGGCCGAGGAACTGAACGTTAAGCTGTCCAATACCGCCACCAGGGTAGACAGCCTCTTGGAGAAAACCAATCAGGCCCGGCTGCATTTCGATAATGAAAGCCTGCTTTTTACCCAGGAATTACATAGGGCCGGCTTCAAGCAGCAGGCAGAATATGAGGCAGCCAGGAGCAGTGAAACCAAACTCAACGATCTTGAGGTCTTTATTAAGCAATATGATTTGCGTCTGCATTCAGCGCAGGATCAGCTGGCAAGGTGCGAAGCAGAGGTTCACGGGCTGCAGCCACCCGACTTGGCGGCAATTCAGACCCGGCATGAGCAGCTGCAAACAGAACGGGATCGAATCCATGCGGAGTTCACCCTGGCTGAAGAGCGGCTTAAAAAATTGAACAATGATTTGATTACTGTGGGAGGCTATGAAAAACAGCTAGAGGCGGTTACCGGGCAATACCGGGTGCTGGGCCGTATCGCCGATGTAGCCAACGGCAAAAACCCCAAAAATGTTACGTTTCAGCGCTTTGTTCTGGGGGCCTTGCTTGATGATGTAATCCTCCGGGCCAGTGAAAGGCTCAGCAGGCTGAGCAAAGGCCGTTTTATACTGAATCGCAGCCAGGATTTGACCCGTGCCAACGCAGCGGGAGGACTCAATATTGAGGTATACGACCATTACACCAGCACTACCCGTCCGGTTGCCAATCTTTCCGGAGGGGAGTCATTTTTAGCTTCGCTGGCCCTGGCACTTGGGCTGGCGGAGGTGGTTCAGTCCTATTCCGGAGGTACTTATCTGGAGGCCATGTTTATAGATGAAGGCTTCGGTTCCCTGGATGCCGATTCCCTTGATGAAGCGGTTCGCATCCTTTTCAGCCTTCAGGAACAAGGCCGTCTGGTAGGGATCATTTCCCACATTGATGAGCTCAAAGAACGCATTGATGCCAGATTGGAAGTGAAGAAAAGTGAGTTCGGAAGCAGCCTGAGCTTCCATGTCTCTTGAACTGCCGTACAGGGCTGAGGTACCCGATGTTCCCTCTGTACCGGCTAATGAATCACCTGCCCCTGCATGAAACTATCCATCAAATAATCGGCCAGAACGTTATCTATGATCCCTTTACCGGTGGCTATCACCTGTTCGGGATAATCAAAGTACTCGCGAATGGTTTCCGGCGGCACAATAAACCAGCGCCCGGTTGGGGCATAGCCCGGTGTCAAAGGCGGCCTGTCGCTGCTGTGCTCGTCGACTACTTCAAACAGCACTACCCCCAGTCCCCAGGTGCGCCGGCAGGCGGGGCAAGGCTCATAACTGGCCAGTACACCGGGAATATCATAATCTTCAGGAGAGGCGGCTTCAAACACCGAAGTACGTCCGGTAGCCTCACCACACCAGAAGCAGAGTTCGGGACATTGCACCATGCGCATTTTCTAATCCCCCTTTGCAGCAAGGTCATAATTGGCCACTAAGCTGTTCTATACACAGGCGTAAGATTTTTAATTAGGCTTCCCCGGGATATGCGGATTTATTAATGGACACAAAAAATGAGGACGGGAGAATGTCCGATTCTCCCGTCCTCAGCGGGTGATGCCAGGGGGTAATTCCCGGGGACTCCTATTTTTTCATGTTATCTAAGAGATGCTGAAGTATCTGTTCGGGGGTTAAAGCTGATATCTTTTCTATTTCAAACCAAGGACCATGATTTGTTGCTTTTTTGGAGCGAATCTGCTGTTCCTCGCCCGAGGCTTCCCGTTTATGGCCGTTTTCCAGATGACTGGCCAATTGTTGGCACATTTCAACGCGGGATTGATACTGTTCATCAAGCAGCTTTGCCAAAGTCTGGTAGTGATTGGCTGAATCTTTATTATTCGTCATGGCCGCACTCCATTTCTATTTTCAGGTAGGGACCTTTGCGGTGGGGCCCGCAGTCTCTGGCCTCTATTCCAATCACACCGTCTATGGACTCGGAACCAACCAGAATAAAGCCGTAATTTGGACACTCAAAATAGTCCTGAATATAATCGCTCACATCTATACACAACGGGCCGAAAACGCCGCCCGGGATTTCAATTCTCCAATGCTCCCGTGCTATTTCAGGACCGTCATTCCAGGTAGCGGTGTCTTCGCACCAGTCGGTTAATATCGGATGCATGGCAACGCGCGCACCTCCATGGGGCAATTCATTGGTGCACAGGGAAACGATTAACTCCGCTTTTATAATGGTGCAGTTATCTGGAATTTTGTTGAGATCGAACTGCATCAGGGTTCGAAAAACGTTATTGGGATGACCATGACGACCGAAATACAAGGCATCGTAATCATTGAAATTCTTGTCAGGGTAATACTTGCTTATAAAGACGCCCTGCTGGAGAGGAATGATAACGGACTTGATATCTGCTTCCCGATCCCGACAACCATGATCATGTTTATGGTTTTTTTTGTTATAATCTCTGACCATATCCTCCAGCCAACGATGATGCTTTCTCTCGCCGGTTATGATATTTTCTTGAATTAACTTTTTGAGATCCTTATCAGGGGTAGTATCTACCATATCTTTATATAACTGCAGGCTTTTGACTTTGTGTTTTTTAGCAACTTTAATCAGGGTTTTAAATCTGCCCGAGTTCAATTTATATCCACTCCTTATGTTTTTTTACCAGTATACGGATTGAATACCCATTATGTTACTTGTCGGGAAAGTTTGGCAGGTACAGGCACTCCCTTTGAGAGCATTCCATAATATGGAATAGCCGGATGTGGCTAATCACATACAAGGAGGTCGGATGGATGTTCAAAAAGAACCATCGTGAAAAAATGCCGAAAAAGGGTTATGGACATGCAGAACCCAAGAAGCCGAAATGGTATTACGAACCTGAGGAAGACGAGAAACGCAAATGGTGTTATGAACCCGAGGAAGATAAAAAGCACAAATGTTGGTATGACGATGAAGAAGATAAGAAGTGTAAATGGTATCCCGAGGATGACAGAGAACCCAAAAAAGACAAAAGGAGAAAGGACGACATGATGCCCAAAAAATATTATGAGCCTGATGATGATTATTGCCCCTCACGAGATGACGACAAAAAAGATTTCTGCCAATTGGTGGAGGAAGCCATCACTGATGAAATCGGGGCTGTTTCCATGTATGCGGCTATGGCCAACATGGTTGATGATCCGCTGCTGCGAGCCCTGATTCTCAACATCGCAGGGGATGAATACGGGCACGCCAAATTCTGGCTGGCAGTATTGGCATTAAGCGACTGCTAATTTATCAATATAGAAGGGAGCCCGCTAATATAGGCGGGCTTTTTTAATTCCGTTACCCTCATCCGCTAGCTCCAACGCAGCATGATAGGTGATGTTAATCTAAATGAAAAGGGGGAGGCTTACTCCCCCTTTCTTTAGTTAACTA
>NZ_DIPG01000008.1:0-7792 GCF_002426325.1 Syntrophomonas sp. UBA5494
TTAAGGAGGATGGCTATGTCAAACCAAGAGAAAATAATAATAGAGATATTAGCGGGTTCACAAGGGGAAATCCACGGCTGTGAAGGTTGTACTGCAGGGGGCTGCTGCGGCACAGAAGACTACAGCGCGACAACCAGAATGGTCGCCGAAGTGCTGCAGGAGCAGTATGGCGACAAGGTGGAGGTAAGATACGTCGATGTCGAGCAGACCGGACTGAAGGCCTATCCCAAGATTCTCAACATACTTTCGGTGGGCTACAAATATCCCATCACGGTGATCAACGGCAAACCGCGGCTGGCCGGCGGGGTAAGCCTGGATCAAATCAGGAAACTGGTGGAAGAGGCCATTGACGAGCCACAGGATTAGATTTTGATCGCAACAGCCGGGTCAAGCCCGGCTTTATTATATTAGACCATAAAGGGGTATAGAACATGTCAGTAATGCCGGAAGCGCAAGATCAGGGCAAAAGCTATCACATCTTAACCTATGGCTGTCAGATGAATGTGCGTGATTCAGAAGTTATAGCCGGCCTCCTGGAAGGCTGTGGGTACCATTCGGCGCCCAGCCCGGAGGAAGCCTCCTTGATTGTATTCAATACCTGCAGCGTGAGGCACTCGGCAGAGAACAAGGTATTCGGCAAGCTGGGCGAAATCGCGGCCTTGAGGCGCAAAGATCCCTCTAAGCTGGTGGCTTTTGGGGGATGCATGGCTCAGCTGGCTGAAGTGAGACAAATACTCAAAAAGCACCATGTAGACATAATTTTCGGAACACTTAATATACATGAGCTGCCCGGCTTGATCCGTCGAGCTGAAGAAGGCCGGCATCCGGTGGTGCAGGTGTGGGATAAGGAAGGCGCCATCATCGAGCCCTTGCCGTCGCGACGCTCCGGGGGTTTTAGCGCCTTTGTCAATATCATGTTCGGCTGCAATAATTTCTGCAGCTACTGCATCGTGCCCTATACCCGCGGCAGGGAGCGCAGTAGGGAAGCGGAAGATATCGTCAATGAGATCAGGAAATTGGCTGAAGCAGGCTATAAAGAGGTTACCCTGTTGGGGCAAAATGTCAACTCCTATGGCAGGGGGCTTAACGGGTCCGTCGACTTTCCCGATCTGCTCAATATGGTGTCAGAGATAGATGGAATTGAGCGCATACGCTTCACCACCTCGCATCCCAAGGACCTGTCGGACAAACTGATCGATACCGTGGCCGACAACCCCAGGGTCTGTGAACATATTCATGTGGCCATGCAGTCAGGCAGCAACCGGATTCTACAACTTATGAACCGGGGCTACACCCGGGAACACTACCTGGAGAGGGCTCTGGCCCTGCGCGAGCGGGTCCCGGGAGTGGCCATAAGCACTGATATCATCGTTGGTTTTCCCGGTGAAAGCGAACAGGATTTTGCCGACACCCTGGACATGGTTCAGAAAGTACGCTTCGACTCGGCTTTTACCTTTATGTATTCTCCCCGCACCGGCACGAAAGCGGCCGAGATGGAAGACCAGCTCCCCGTCGATATCAAGCGCAGCCGGTTGCACCAGTTGACTCAGCTGCAATACGGGATCGCCCTGGAGATCAACCGCAGCCTGGAAGGCAATTGTGAACAAGTCCTGGTGGAAGGTCCCAGCAAGACCGACCCCAGCAGATTGACTTCACGCAGCCGCACCAACCGCATTATTATTTTTTCTGGGCCTGACAATATCGCTGGCCAGACAATCCGTGTTAAAATAACAGAAGCCAGGACATTTTCGCTATTTGGCAAAATAGCAGAAGATTGCGGCCTTTAAAGATAGGAGGTAGATACCCTTGCACAGAGACGCCATTATTAAATTAGCCATGGATCTTGGATCGTCCATAGCCGAATCCGATGAACTCATGGAAGTAAAAAAGCTGCAGGATCAATTGCAGGCAGACGAAACTGCGTTTGGTCTGGTGATGAAATACCAGGCTGCTCGAATGAATCTTGAAAACCAGCAGCGGGCCGGGCAAAATATCACCCCCCAGGATGAAAATCATCTCAGCATACTGGAGCAGCAGATGCAGAACAATGCCTTGATACAGCAGGTCATGGATGCACAGGACAGATTCAACAATCTGATGCAGGCAGTGTACTATGCCATGAATCAGAGCCTTTCGGGCGGGTGCAGTCCCGATGGGTGCGGCGGTTCATGCAGCGGCTGCGGTATGTAAAGATTATTCCCCAGCTTTAATGTTTTGCCCAAGGCCCTGATTTGGGTCTTTCTTTTTGTCGGAACCAGATCCTGCGGTCTCTGGGAACAAGGAGGAGACTAGTCTTGTCGCAGTTTACCCCCATGATTGAACAATATTTGGAGATAAAAAAACAACACCAGGACGCTATCCTTTTTTTCCGCCTGGGGGATTTTTACGAGATGTTTTTCCAGGATGCCGAAACCGCATCCCGGGAATTGGAGATTGTTTTGACGGCCCGCGACGGCGGGCACAGTGAACGCATTCCGATGTGCGGAATTCCCTACCATGCCGCCAATACTTACATAGCCAAGCTTATTACACTAGGCCACAAAATCGCGATATGCGAGCAGGTGGAAGATCCCAAAAACGCCCGGGGCATTGTCAAGCGAGAGGTGGTCAGAATAGTTACTCCGGGAACTATAACCGACGAGAACCTCTTGCAGGAAGATCTCAACAATTATTTGGCAGCAGTGGTCGAAACCAGGAACTGTTCGGGGTTAGCCTGGGTGGATGTTTCCACCGGCGAGTTTATGGTGGCAGAGTTTGACGGACCCGCCGGCCTGGTTGCATTGAGCGCCGAGTTGCAGCGCATCGCCCCCGCGGAATGCCTGATAGACAACAGCGGGGAGCTTTACTCCCAGTACTGGACCAACCCGGCCTGGCCGCTTAAAGCCTCGGCGGCAGGCATCCCTGAGGAAGCTTTAAACCAGGTCAAAGCTCAAAACATCCTAACAGATCATTTTCATACCGCCACTCTGGACGGCTACGGTCTCAAAAATTTCAGTGCCGGCATTATGGCCGCAGCCGCTATTGTCCTGTTTTTGCAGGCTACTCATCAACAGCACTTGGAGCACATATTAAAGATAAAAATATATCGCCCTGAGAAATACCTGACCATCGATGCCGCTTCACGGAGGAATCTTGAAATCACCGGCAATCTTCGCGAAGGCGGCAAGCAGGGCTCTTTATTCAGCATCCTGGATTTGTGTCACACCAGCATGGGAAAAAGGCTTTTGAGAAGGTGGCTGGAACTTCCCCTGCGGGAAGTTGGCGCTATTAACGAACGCCTGGATGGAGTAGAAGAGCTGTTCCGGCAAATTGTGCTGCGGGAGCAACTGGCGGTGGTCTTAAAACGCATCTACGACATGGAGCGCCTGAGTGGAAAGCTGGGAAGCGGCCTGGCTAACCCCCGGGATCTTTTAGCCCTGAAATCATCCTGCCTGGCCTTAAAGGATTTAATAAGCATACTGCAAAAATGCCAAAATGAAACCCTTCGCCATGCCAGCGCCATGGACAATCTGGATGATCTGGCCGGCTTGATTGATCTGGCCATCGAAGATGACGCCCCTTTAGCCGTAAAAGAGGGCGGCCTTATAAAACCCGGCTTTGATGAAGAAATCGATGAATTGAAACAACTCTCCAACGAAGGATCAGCCTGGTTAGTCGATTATGAAAATAAAGAAAAAGAGCGCACCGGCATAAAGCATTTAAAAGTAGGATTTAATAAGGTATTCGGTTATTACCTGGAAATCAGCCGTTCCAATCTGCACCTGGTGCCCCCGGACTATATACGCAAGCAGACCCTGGTCAATACTGAACGCTTCATCACTGAACCGCTAAAACAGTACGAAGACAAAATCCTGGGTGCCAGAGAGCGCCTGTTCGCACTGGAATACGAAGTTTTTGCCACAGTTAGAAATGCCCTGGCGGGGCACCTGCAGCGCATTCAGGACAGCGCCGGGCGGGTGGCTGCGGTGGATGTGCTCCTGTCCCTGGCAGAATGCGCCTTCCGCAATGATTATGTTCGTCCCCGGGTGGATGAAAGTGGTAAAATTGAAATCAAGGGAGGGCGCCACCCGGTAGTAGAGCAATTCCTTCAGGACGGCCGCTTTGTGCCCAATGATATTCGCATGGATTCAGACCAGTCCCGCTTTATGCTTATCACCGGTCCCAACATGGGGGGCAAAAGCACATATATGCGGCAAACCGCCCTGATCGTTATCCTGGCCCAGATAGGGAGTTTTGTGCCAGCCCGTGAGGCTCATATCGGTGTGGCCGACCAGGTATTCACCCGGGTAGGGGCCAGTGATGACCTGGCTTCAGGCCAGAGCACCTTTATGGTGGAAATGGTGGAGGTAGCCAACATACTTCATAACGCCAGCCTGGGCAGCCTGGTGATACTGGATGAGATCGGGAGGGGCACCAGTACTTTCGACGGGCTGAGCATCGCCAGGGCAGTCAGTGAGGATCTGGCCAACAGAATTAAAGCCCGTACCCTTTTTGCCACCCATTATCACGAACTTACCTCCCTGGCCGAAGATACCAACGGTATCGTCAACCTCTCGGTATCGGTAAAAGAGACTGGAGATACGGTAGTTTTTTTAAAAAAGGTGTTACCGGGAAAAGCTGATAAAAGTTACGGAATCCATGTGGCCAGTCTGGCCGGATTGCCAGGGACGGTGCTGAAACGTGCCGAGGAGATTCTAAACCAGCTGGAAAACAGGCCGCAAGAAGCCTCAGCTTCACTGGTGTTCGAACAACCGGCTTTATTTGCGGCCGAAACCCCGCTCCTCACAGAACTGCGCCGGCTGGATGTGGACAGCCTCAGCCCGCGTGAAGCTTTAAATATCCTTTATCGATGGAAAAGCGAGTTTAATTGATATGCTTATTTACATAAGGAGGTGTTGCCATGTTAATTGGTATCGATGTGGGTGGTACCTTCACTGACGGAGTATTGTTCGATGACGGCCGGATATTGGCTGCGGTTAAAAAGCCCACCCAAGCGGATCATCTGCAGGAGAGCCTCTTAGAGGTCCTGGATGGACTCCTGGCGGCAGCGGACGGAAAAGCCATTAACCGTATTGTGCTGAGCACCACCCTGGTTACCAATTTGCTGGTTACCGGGCAGGGGGAACTGACTGCCCTTTTGATGCTGCCCGGGTACGGACTTCCTCATCAAGCCTACGGTGTCAGCCGGGACATCTATTTTCTAAAAGGAGCCGTGGATTTCCGCGGCCGGGTAATTGAAGCCATCGATCAAAGAGAACTCCAAGAGGTTTGGCAGGATATCAAGCAGAAAGGGATTAAGCGCATAGCCGTAGCCTGCAAATTCTCCAACCGCAACCATTCCTTGGAACAACAGATCAGAGAATTCATCCGGCAAAACGACCCTGAGATGCAAGTGACCATAAGTGCTGAAGTCTCCGGCAAACTAAATTTTCCGAGGCGGGCTGCCACCACTTATTTTACCGCCATGACCATGCCGGAATGGAACCGTTTTGCAGACCGCATCAGCCAGGCCATACAGGCTCGGATTGCAGATGCCGAGATTCACATCCTCAAAGCGGACGGAGGCACCATGCCTTTGGAGGCCTCGCGTAATCAACCCTGCGAGACCGTATTCTCCGGCCCAGCTGCCAGCACCATGGGTGCCACCGCTTTGAGCCGTGACCAGCAAAACTCGGTAGTGGTCGATATCGGCGGCACCACTACCGATATATCTTTGCTTATCGCCGGACAGCCCCTGTACGCTTCCAAAGGAGCTCAAATCGAAAAGCATCATACCCATATCAATGCTTTTGCGGTGCGCTCCATCGCTCTGGGCGGGGACAGCGTCATCCGCTGCCGGGAGAACAGCATCAAGGTGGGTCCGATGCGCATCGGACCTGCCGCCTGTTTCGGCGGGGACGAACCAACCGTAACCGATGTTTTTAATATTTATTTCAAACTGGGGGTGGGGGATTCCGGACGCTCCCAGGAATCACTGGAGTCTCTGGCCGCTTCGGCTGGTATGGATCTGCAAAATCTGTGCTTTTTTGTGGTGGAAACCGTTATCGAACGCTTGAAGCGGGCTATCACCGAAATGTTCACCGAGTGGGAAAATGAGCCGGCCTATAAAGTATGGGAAGTGGTGCATCGTCGCAAATTCAGGCTGGACCGCATTATCGGCATAGGGGCGGCAGCCCATGCCATGGTGCCGGTGCTGGCCGAGGAGATCGGGGTTCCTTCCTTCATCCACAACTATGCGCCGGTAGCCAACGCTTTGGGAGCGACAGTGGTGCGCCCCACCCTGGCCCTGCATCTGCATGTGGATACCGCCAGCAATATATATACTGTCGATCCGGGGGGATTAAAAGGCAGCCTCGAATCGCCCCGGAAGTTTCAACTGGCGGATGCCAAAGTGCTGGCCCTCAGCTGTCTGGAAGAAATCAGCCGCCAGAGGGGCATCGATAAGTACACCGTTGATGCCGGTTTCTTTATGGAAGAACAGTTCAATATGATCCGCGGTTGGGACCGGGTAGGCAAGATATTCGAGGTAGGCATACAGGTCGCACCGGGATTCATCGAAGAATACCAGGGGGTGAGTGAATGAAGCCGACCGGAGTATTGTTTTTCCCGGCCTTTGACTGGGCCATAACCCCAACCCACCCGGAGCGTGAAGAGCGCTTGCTATATACCCGCGACCAGATATTTGAAGAGGGTATCATGGATTTGCCGCAGATACGTGAATATCAGCCGGGATTGGCCACCCTCAAGGATATTGCCCGGGTGCATTTCTGCGTCCCTGACATAGAATCGCAGATCACCGAGGCCCATCTGGTCTCAGCCGGATCAGCACTGCGCATGGCCGATGCGGTTGTAACCGGCGAAGTGAAGAACGGCTTTGCCATCGTCCGTCCCCCGGGGCACCACTCCATGACCGTGGTGCACGGCAACCGGGGCTTCTGCAACATCAACAATGAGGCCATCATGATAGAATACCTGCGCCATAAATACGGATTGAAGCGCATCGCCATAGTGGACACCGATGTACACCATGGGGACGGCACCCAGGAAATTTTCTGGGACGACCCCGATGTGCTTTTTATCTCCTTTCACCAGGATGGCCGCACCCTTTATCCGGGCAGCGGTTTCGTAGAAGAGAACGGCGGGCCTTTGGCTTATGGAACCACCATAAATATCCCGCTGTCGCCGCGCACCACCGACGAAGGCATACTGTTTGTACTGGATAATCTGGTAATGCCCATACTGGAAGAATTCAAACCCGACCTGGTGGTCAATTCAGCCGGACAGGACAATCATTACAGCGATCCCCTGGCTAATATGTGCTTCACCGCCCAGGGATATGCGAGGCTAAACCAGCGTCTCAAACCTGATATTGCGGTTCTGGAAGGCGGCTACTCGGTGGAATCAGCCCTGCCGTATATCAACATGGGTTTGATTATGGCCATGGCGGGGATCGATTTCTCCAATTTGAAGGAGCCCGATTTTACGCCTCACAAATACAAAGAACCGGGAGGCAACCGTGAGATCTTACAGCGCATCGTGGATACACAACTCAGGGTATTCCGGGAACGGGAAGAAAAGGTGGCTCAAACCCTGGCCAAGCAGGAGCGCCCCTTCCGCATGGAGATGAGAAACATATTTTATGACACCGATTATATTCACGAACAGCAGCGGGTTGAACTGCGCATGTGCCCGCAGTGTGCGGGGTTCAAAACCATCGTGTCTTCGGCCCAGCACCCCTCCGGCAAAACCTACATGGTGGGCTGTGTGTCGATACCTTTCCAGGCCTGCCCCA
>NZ_DIPG01000008.1:7954-13162 GCF_002426325.1 Syntrophomonas sp. UBA5494
AACTGGCATACCTGCAGAACAAGGCCGGCGACGAATATCGGGTCATAGATACCCGAACCAAACAGGAAACGAGGCTGTAAATGTCGATTCGACTGCTGCATGACCATCTAATCAACAAAATCGCGGCTGGTGAAGTCATCGAAAGGCCGGCTTCAGTGGTCAAAGAACTGCTGGAAAACGCCATTGACGCCGGTGCTTCACGTATTGCGGTGCGGATCACCGGAGGCGGCGGCCTCAGCATCGAGGTTGAGGATGACGGAGAGGGCATACCCCTTAATGAGATTTCACTGGCATTTCAGCGCCATGCTACCAGCAAACTGAGCTCGGTGGACGATCTGCAGCAAATAATCACCATGGGATTCCGTGGCGAAGCCCTGCCAAGTATTGCTGCCGTAGCCCGGGTTAAGGTTTTCAGCCGCTGCGCAGGCGAACCCGGTCTGTTCTTCCACATCGAAGGAGGCCGGATTCTGGCCTGCGAAGAGCGTGAAGCCGTACCGGGAACCCGTATGCTGGTAGAAGATCTTTTTTACAATACCCCGGCACGCAAGCACTTTCAGAAATCGCCTGTCAGTGAGGGGATTTTCATCAATGAGCTGGTGGGGCGCTATGCCCTGGCCCGTCCGGATATCTCGATCTCATTCAGCAACGAAGGGCGTCTGTACTATAAGACCCCGGGCAACGGGCAGCTCCGTGATGCTATCATAGCGGTGCACGGCTCCAGCCTGATGGAGCAGCTTCTGCCCTTATCATACGAGGGTGAGAACATCTCTTTGTCGGGATATATATCCCGCCCGGAGCTAAAAAAGTCCAACCGTAAACTGCAATGCTTCTATATCAACTGCCGCCCCATACGCAGCCCGCTTCTGTACCGGGCGGTAGATCAGGCATATCAGGGCATGCTGGTCTCGCGGGAGTTTCCGGTAGCTATAATCAACATCGTCATCGATCCCGGGCAGGTGGATATCAATGTGCACCCGCAGAAAAACGAAGTTCGTTTCCGCAAGGATCATGATGTGTTTCGAGCGGTTCATGAGGTCATAAAAAACCGTTTACAGGAGCATCAGGTAGGTATCAGCGGCTATCAGCGCGTCGCCCATGAGGCCGCAGCCGGGACCGATCTGGCCGAAGCCATATCAGGCGGTTGGATTTCCGGGGGTATCCCCGCCTTTCAGAACTATAAGCCGGCTTTTCAGCCTAAGCCCAGGACCCTTGAACCAGATCCGGTCATTCGGTATCAAGACCCTGCTACCGCTGCCGTCAACATCATAGGTCAATTCCGGCAGTCTTATATTCTGGCGGAAATAGACCGGGTACTCTATATTGTCGACCAACACGCCGCTCATGAGCGCATCATATTCAACCGCTTGCTCGACCGGGATCAGGCTCAGGCCAGGGAGTGCCAGGAATTGGTATTTCCTGTAGTAATAGAATTATCGACTTTAAAGGTCGAACTTTTGCAAGAACAGAGCGAGTTTTTCCGCAGCCTGGGTTTCGACCTCGGCCTGCTGGGGCATAATACAGTAGTGATACGGGCTGTGCCTGCGGGCTTGAGCGGGCACGAAGAGCAAACCATTGTAGAAATGCTGGATGCTCCCCAACCGGAAGGCAAAGATCAGTGGCGCGTCAAGGCCTTGATGAGGATGGCTTGCCAGCAGGCAGTCAAAGCCGGCCAGCTTCTAAACCAGGCCGAAATGGCGCAATTGATTATGGAGCTGTTAGATACCCCGGATTACAAGTACTGCCCCCATGGACGCCCTACCTTGATAAAGATATCTTCTGAGGATTTGGAACACATGTTTAAGCGTTGATTGAGGTCGTCAATGAAGATTGTTGCTACCACAACCCAATCCCGGATAGAACCGGATCCGGCCTTCCGGCAGTTTCTGGATGACAGTCAGTTTGAGTATGTACCCCGTCAGCGCAGGGGGCTTTATGCTATGCAGCAAGAATGTCAAGCTGACGCCATCCTGGTCTGGCAACGGCCAGTGCCGGTTCTGCATATCGGGGAGGACAAATTGTTTTTTCATCCCAGCATGGCCAAAGTGCGCCTCAGCGCTTACCGCAGGAAAGATCAGCCCGATCCTCTCATTGAGGCCGCCCGGGTTAAGCCGGGAGATCTTATACTGGACTGCACTATGGGGCTGGGAGCGGACAGCATCGTCCTGGCATATTTTGCCCAAGGCCAGGTGACAGCACTGGAATCCTCACCGGCTATCGCTTATACGATCAAATGGGGCATGCGGCTTTATGATTCCCGGATGCCCTGGCTTGATGAAGCCGTTCACCGCATCAAAGTCCAGGCTATCGACCATTTATGCTATTTACAGAGTCTGCCCGACAAATCCTTTGACCTGGTATACTTTGATCCTATGTTTAGAAAACCGCTGTTGAAGAGCGAAACCCTTAGCCCTATCCGTATGCTTGGCGACTCACTGCCCTTGAGCGAACAGGCCATAAGCGAAGCCGGGCGGGTGGCCCGAAAAAGAGTGCTGTTGAAGGAACGAGCCGGAAGCCCTGAGTTTTCCAGGCTGGGATTCGATCAGGTAGTTGGCAGCGTACATAATCAGGTTCATTTCGGAATAATCGACGTCAACAGCGATTGACGCGCAAAGGTGGTTTACAATTTGGATAAACTGCTGGCCATTGTGGGACCGACTGCTAGCGGTAAAACCACGCTGGCTGTTGAGCTGGCGGAAAAGCTTAATGGGGAAATACTGTCCTGCGACTCCATGCAGGTTTACCGGGGTATGGATATTGGCACTGCCAAGGCCACTCCGGTTGAGCAAGCCCGGGTAGCCCACCATCTCATCGACATCGTGGATCCCTGGGAGGAGTTCAGCGTCGCGCAGTACCAGCAATTGGCCAAAGCTACTATCAACCATCTTAACCAGAACGGTATACTGCCCGTTCTTACCGGGGGAACCGGCCTGTATTATCAGGCTGTGGTCGACGATTACCAGTTTTACCCCATGGCCAAACGTCAGGCTATCCGGGATTACTGGAACAAACTTATATCGCTTCACGGGCTTGATTTCGCTTTTGAACGCCTCCAAGCGGTCGACCCCGATTATGCTGCCATTATCGGCCGCAATGACCAGAGACGACTGGTGCGCGCCCTGGAGGTATTCGCATTGACCGGGGAGCCGTTTTCCCGTTTTCAGGCCCGCAACCGCCATCAATATCATCTGGTGGCGATTGGCTTGAGCATGGAACGCAGCCAGCTGTATGCCCGGATTGAACAGCGCGTCGACGGGATGATTGAACAGGGGTTGATTGAAGAGGTTCTGAGACTGCGGGAACAGGGATGTTCTTTGAGCCATACCTCCATGCAAGCTCTGGGATACAAGCAGGTTATGTATTATCTGGAAGGTTTTATCAACAAAGCGATGATGATAGAGGAGATCAAAAAAGAAACCCGTCGTTTCGCCAAGCGCCAGTTAACCTGGTTCAGAAAAGACCACCGTATAATATGGCTTGAACCCGGTGAATTTTATGATGCTGATAAATTGGCAAAAAATATTTCTTTTTCAATGGCAGGACATATTTGGGGCTTGTAGAAATGTCTACAGGAAGAGATAATAAAGAGTATGAGTTTTTATTGAATGGAGGGGCTGCTTAAATGACGAAAGGCCAGATCAACCTGCAGGATACTTTCTTAAACCTGGTTAGGAAGGATAAGACCCCGGTCACCATCTACCTGGTAAATGGATTCCAAATCAAAGGCGTGGTGAAGGGATTCGATAATTTTACCGTGATAGTAGAAATGGACAACAAGCAACAGTTGGTTTATAAACACGCTATTTCCACCGTTGCGCCTATCCGCCCGCTCGGCATGCTTAATCTGGATTTCAGGAATGAAGAGGAAAAATAATCAAGAATAGAGGAATGTAGTTATAAAGGACCTTGTTCGTTTGAGAACAGGGTCCTTTTTATTAACCAGCCCTGGTAACCCACCAGCTGTAGCTATGAATATGTTTGACAGACAAGCTTCGTTAATGATTAAGTGGGTAATGGTAAACACTTGAGGAATGGGAGGACCTATGGAAAAGTTTATAAATCGAGAAGGATGCCAAGTAGCTTATGAGTATTTGCCGGGGAAACAAGCCATCACTGTGATTTTAGCGCATGGTTACGGACTGCATCGCGCCATGTGGGAGCCGCAGGTTGCATGTTTGCAGGAAAATGGCTATCCGGTGATCAACATTGATATCCGCGGCCATGGAAAGTCAAGGCCTGCGAACGAATTCAGTGTAAAACTGGCGGCAGAAGATATTCAGGCTATAATCGATACGGAAAAGCCCGGACAGTATTTACTGTGCGGGCTTTCAATGGGCGCTTTTGTCGCGCAGGAATATGCATTCCTTGCCGGGGGCGCAGTAGGTTATATGCTGACAGGGGTAACGCCGTTATTCATGCCTTATCCTAAATGGGAAAAGACACTGTTAGCATACTCCGGGGCGATTATGAAGTATCTTTACACCTGGCAGGGACTTAAAAAAGACATGGCCAAAGGAAGCGTCCATACAAAACCGGCATTGCTGAATATCGCGCAGATGTTCGAGGAAATGGATAAGCGGGAATTTCTTATGTCGTGGCAGGGTTTTAGCGCCTGTCTGCATGAAGAAAGGTTCAGATTTGACGCGCCGTTGCTGGTGGTTGCCGGTGAGCAGGATACAAGAGGAACCATACAAAAGCATCTTGCGGATTGGACCAAGCATTATACGGATTGTACGGTAAAAACCATTGCCAACGCGGGCCATGTGGCAAATCTGGACCAGCCCGAACAATTCAACCGGTTATTGCTTTCTTTTATAAATGATTGTACGTCGTAAAAAGCTCAGCCAACCAAGCTAACCAAGAAAGGCCAACAAATAGAATCTTCCTTGTTGGCCGGTCCTCAACCCTGTTGCCCCCAAACAGGTAAAACCAACCTGCTCCGAAGTAGCACCACTTTTGTCTGGGTGTCATATGATAGGGTACAACAGATAGGAGTAGTGATACAGTGCAAATATCAAAAAAGTTTAACAATCCCGAGGTCTTGCCGCAGCGGGCATCCAGCAATTTTTGCCCGGAAATTTTCGACCGTCCTTCCTTTAAAGAACTGGATAAATTGATCGGACTGATGGATGTAAAAAAAATGCTGGCCGAGATTACCGCTTTCAGTTTGATACAGATCAAACGCTCCGAGCAGAATCTCAAGTCACAGCC
>NZ_DIPG01000008.1:13337-14876 GCF_002426325.1 Syntrophomonas sp. UBA5494
GATATCGGGCTGCTCGATAAAGGGCATCTGGTCGAGGTGGAGAGAGCCGACCTGGTAGGGGAGTATATCGGTCACACCGCGCAGAAAGCCAAGGAAAGCGTTCAAAAAGCCCTGGGCGGTATTTTATTTGTTGACGAGGCCTATACACTGGCACAGGGCGGGGAAAAAGACTTTGGCAAAGAGGCCATCGCCACTATAGTGAAACAGATGGAGGACCACCGGGATAATCTGGTGGTGATACTGGCCGGGTACTGCAACGAAATGGATCATTTCGTGCGTTCCAATCCCGGCTTAAGATCAAGATTTCCGATACACATACATTTTAATGATTATCTCTGTGAAGAACTTTTCCAAATAGCCCTGCACCTTTACGCCGAGAGGGAGTATGCACTAAGCAGCGCCGGCCGTTGGAAGTTGAAGCATATCCTGACCGAGTTTACCAGCCACAGGCATCCCCACAGCGGCAATGCCCGCTTTGTGCGCAATCTCACCGAAAAATCAATTCGCCGCCAGGCCTTGCGCATCATAGACAAGACCCATTTGACCCGCAAAGACTTGACCACCATTGAGGATGTTGATTTGCCGGAACTTGCGGACCTCAAAACCTGATCATGGCAAAACACTGCATAGGCGTGATGATCGAGTCGACGGACCGGTGTGTTCTTGCGGCTGAAAGCCAGACTGGCGGGCTTGATCATTCCACATCATTCGTTCTCTTCATGAATCGCCTGCTCTTTTCGAAGTGATGCTGCAGTCAATATTCCCTGAGAGATGAGGGAAAGCATCAAAATCAGCAGCAGAATCCACCATCCGACAGACTCAAAGATGTCCTCCGGAACTATTAGGGTGTACCCCATATAGGCAAGAAACAACGCTGCCTGCACAATTTTATGCGCTCTGGCATCCGCCTCATTTTTCAAGGCGTTCAGCCTTTCATCGTTCTCATTGATAATAATCGCTTTCATGGTTTGGGGGTTGTTCCGTATCCTGATCAGCTTGAGGTAATAAAAGAAGGACACTGTCAAGGGGATGAAAGATAATCCGATCACCGACCGGTTGTTTGATATGATGCGAGCATCTGTCCAGGCAAAGGCTATTCCCACTGCCAACAGAGCCATTCCCACAATCAGTGCTGCATACATAATGATTCTGGCTTCTTTAATGATCTTATCGGTATTCATTAATCAATCCTCCCAAAAAAGTTGATCCAGGGTTTTGTTCAAGGCCCTGCAGATTTCAACACATAATTTCAAACTGGGATTATACTTACCCGACTCAATCAAATGAATGGTCTGCCTGGTGACTCCTACTATTTCCGCAAGCTGTTCTTGAGACAAGTCCAATTCAACTCTGGCCATTTTTATTTTTTTGTTTTTCAAAAGCATCATCTCCTGACATCATTATAATTAATATATTACAAAAAGAAAAATATATATTACTTTTTGTAATATATTTTTTGCAAGCCGCCTCGCTTCCCGGATGAAGCACCACATTTTAAACGAATTGTGGTTCATCGCCAGGCCCGTGTATAATATGAAG
>NZ_DIPG01000008.1:15211-15553 GCF_002426325.1 Syntrophomonas sp. UBA5494
TATGGAGATACCGGCCGTGCAGCGTTAGAAAGGATTTATGCCGAGGTTTTTCAGGCCGAGGAGGCCCTGGTGCGCCCGCAGATCGTATCCGGCACCCATGCCATAACAGCCTGCTTGTTCGCGCTGCTGCAGCCGGGGGATGGATTGCTCAGCATCAGCGGCAGACCCTATGATACTCTGTTTAATATTATTGACGGAGGCCCTGAGCGCAAGCGCACTTTAATGAAGAGGGGCATCCTTTATAAGGAGATACCCCTCAACCGGGCCGGGCTGCCGGATGAAAAGTCTATTAAAGAGGCGGTGGACCAGAATACCAGAATGGTGTTGATCCAGCGTTCCCGC
>NZ_DIPG01000091.1:0-4388 GCF_002426325.1 Syntrophomonas sp. UBA5494
TGGCTGTAACATACTCAGGACGGGAATGGACGCATTTCAGCATAGTGAATACTACAACGCTTACCCAGATACCAGGCCCGTATATGGCTTCCGTCATGGAACAACTTAAAGCACGGGGAGCGACATTTGATTATACGGCCAACGCAACCCGTCCCGATCCGGCCTTGACGCCTGTGGAATGGTTGCCGGACAGTTCAAGTATTCTTATTTACTACCAATGGCACGATACATCCTACACAACACAAAGCGGCACGTTTGTTTATGAGATTGAATCAGGCCAAATATCCGAATTAATACAAAATTCCCCGCGGGTTTTGCCTGTGGTTGGCAGTTGAGATCTTCGCTGCAAATCCCCTGGAAAAGCGACAGGTACAGCCTTGAATAAATAGGGTATAGTGGGTAGGAAAGCTGTTGCCTTCGTCCACATCTGGCAACGGCGGGGAGGTATAAGACTATGCACAGACAGGAACGATTGGCTGAGGCAGCACGAAAATTAAGGGAACAAGAAAGACTATTACACCGCAGGGAAGCGACCTGCAATATGATTCAAGAGCAAAAAAAACATTGGCAGGGGCTCAAAAAACAATTAGATACAGAAGGCAAAGATTTGGAACGCTTGGACGGTATTACTCTGCAGAACTTCTGGCATAGCTTAAAAGGCACTAAAGACATCGCCAAACACAAAGAGCAAGAGGAATACCTGGCAGCCAAATTGAAGTTTGACGGCCTTAATGCTAACCTGGAAAATCTGGAAAGAGATATCAGGCGAATTGATAGGGAATTAAAAGCTTTGGGAGATCCTCAAGGGGAATACCAGCAGGCTATCCAGGATAAAGAAAGCTATTTACTCCGCTCTGGTGGGCCTGATGCGCGGCGCCTGTTTGAAGTGGCGGAACAATTGGGCTGTTTGCGGGCAGAGTCCAAGGAACTGGAGGAAGCGATCGATACCGGGCAAATCGCAGCCCAATGCTTGTCTGAAGTGGAAAAGAGCCTTGGCAGCGCCCAAGGCTGGGGTATTGTTGATATCCTGGGCGGAGGGCTTTTAACCACTGCTGTAAAGCATGCTCATATTGGAAGTGCCCGGGATAAAATCAGCCAGGCTCAAAAGCTGCTTCGCAATTTTCAAACTGAATTAGCCGATGTCCAAAAAACCAATGATTCCATAGAAATTGGGGGACTGGCGACCCTGGCTGATTTCCTGCTGGATGGATTATTGTTTGACTGGATTGTGCAGTCACAAATCAATACTGCGCAGAACCGCACCCGGCAGCTTAAGCAAAAAATACAGTCAACTATCCAGGATCTGTACCAAGCGCAAAAAAGAAATATGCAAGCAGCACTGGAACTGGATGAAGAAAGAAAACGGATAATCGAAACTGCTTCTATCTCCCCTCGATCTTTAGACTAAGATAAACGTGACCGTGATATGGTGCATAACTACATCTCGGGATCCGTTTACTTCAGCAGCTAATGGGCCTGGTTGGAATGGTTTATTAGTACCCATTGTCATGCTGATTCGCATTCCACCCCCTGAGGGGAGTTGACAAAAACGTGGCGGAAAAGCGAAACAAGACTAGCCCGCCAACAGACAAAAAACCGGCGGAACGCCAGCCTTTTTTATTTTGCATATTGTATACAATGTTATAATATGGTATCTTATATCAGGATGCTTTAGGAAACGGAGGCAAGGTTGTGCTATTAACCGGATGTGAAAATAAAACTATAAATACTGCGGATTCTGGTTTTGCCTGGCTGACCGATTATGCCTATTGTCATCCGCAGTCCAAACCAACAGATATGTCGTGATATTCTCATACCGGCCGGTTCCAGGGGTGTGTGAAATCACACCTCTTTTTATATGCAGAGCGCTTGGAGCGCGTAGATCAGAATGCCGGCCTGCTTGTCTTTCGCACTCACCATCACATTACTGCATATTAAGGTATCCACAACCATGAACGAGGCGCAGTCGGGGTTACTTCGATTCGTAATCCGGAGGTCGCAGGTTCAAATCCTGCCCTGAACAGTATGACTGTTCAGGTAGCTCAGCGGCAGAGCACCGGAAGAGTCCTCGGCGTCCTTCCCTCGTTCTTAAGAAAACGGCAAATCTGGTTTTAATGTAATAGGCGAGGCGCAGTTGGGGCTACTTCGGTTTAGCAGGCTTCGAACTCTGCCCCACCTCACAGGTGGTGAGTGCCTCAACGCTCTTTCCTCGCCTGTTGCGCCGAATTAAACACGAGGCGCAGGCCCGGGTTACTTCGGCCAACTTCTGCGGGATCAGTGGCTTAAATGCCAAAACAGCCGCCCGCGCCCCGGGCCGCCCTTTCCTCGTAACAATAATAAATCACTGGCTTTATATCCAGTTTGAAGGGAGAAAGATCGATGTCACGCGTAAAACAAGTGTTTGAGGGAGTGCTGCCCACCACTACCAACCACGAAGGTTACCCGGCCTATATCAGACCGATAAAAGAACAGTATCTGCAGGCTCTGTTGACCAATACCCTGGGAAATACTTTTTACGCTGACCGTAACGTGTTGCTGCAGGAGGCTCTGGACTTGCATGCAGAGATGATGCGGACAGATCCCGCCTATGCCGCCAGGGCACTGGTCTATGCCCGCAATGAAGGCTTGATGCGCCTGCAGCCGATATTGGGTTTGGTCTATCTCTCCCAATATGATACGGCCTTGTTTTCCCGGATATTCAGCCAGATTATTCGTATTCCCCCTGATCTGGCGGATTTCCTGACGATTTTGTCAGGCTTAGGCCGGGGGCAGGGTGGCCGGGCGATCAAGCGTGAGGTGGCAGGATTTTTAAACGGGATCGATGAATACTGGGCCTTAAAATACAACGGCCGCGGTCGGGGCTATAATTTGGGCGACGCCATCGCCACCGCGCACCCGGTGCCCCGAGATGAACGACAGAACCAGCTGTTTCGCTACTTGACCGGCCAGGCCGCTCAGTTGCAGGAGCTGCCGCAGATCGCCGCCTTTGAAGCATTGAAACGGGCCGATAACGACGAACAAAGAATTCGCCATATCAATGAGGGACGCTTGCCGCACGAGGTAGTTACCGGTACGGTGCAGCCAACGCCAGCGGTATGGCAGGCTATTCTGCATCAGCTGCCGCTGTTTGCTCTGCTGCGCAACCTGAACACCCTGGACCGGGTGGGTATACTCGATGAGAACCGCGATTATATCAGCCGCCGCCTGACGGACCGGGAAGCGTTGCAGAAGGCCAAAATCATGCCATTTCGATTTGTGAATGCCTTTGAACAGGTACATAAAGCCTGGATGCGGGATGTCCTGCGCCAGGCAGTGGAAATGTGCTTCGCCAACCTGCCCGTCTTGAATGGACGCAGCGCCATATTCCTGGACATTTCCGGTTCGATGAGCGGGGAGTTCATACGTATCGGTTCGGTTTTCGCCCTGGCTTTATTCAAGCTGAGCGGAGGCCAGGCCATCTTCTGGCTGTTCGATACTGAAGTGTACGACGCGCAGGCTTCTTTGCATGATTCTATTCTGTCTCAGGCTGAAAAGATAAAAGCCCGGGGTGGGACTGACACCGGGGCGCCCCTAAGGGCGCTGCGCAGCAGCCGGGAGAAGGTTGACAATATCATAATGATAACCGACGAACAGCAGAATACTGGCAGCCCTTTTTACAATGAATTGCAGTCCTATCGCAGGAAATACAACCCGGACACCAGGGCCTTCATCATCGATGTGGCCCCCTACCAGGGAGCCTTGGTGCCGCCTGTTGATGATCTGACCCACTATATCTATGGTTGGGCGGACACGGTGGTCAAGTACATCGTATATTCCATTGATGGATATGCAGGGATGGCAGAACGGGTTCAGGCCATAGAGTTGTAATTGATAGAACCGGGTAAAATGGAGCCGCGGTTGTCCGCGGCTTTTTTACCGATGAGGAGAGATTGAAATGTTTGTAATCGAGGGAAGAACCGATTTGAATCAACATAAAATACCAATTAAAGTATGGTTGGAAGGACCTCAGCATCTTGACGATAATTGTTTGCAGCAGGCCGTGAACCTGGCCGGCCTGCCCTTCATACATAAATGGGTGGCATTGATGCCCGACACCCACATGGGTTACGGAATGCCGATCGGAGGGGTGATTGCCGCCAAACAAGTGATCATCCCCAACGCGGTTGGGGTTGATATTGGGTGCGGCATGGCTTTTCTGCGCACCAACATACCGGCCCGGCTGCTCCGTGAGACTGAAACTCCACAGGGTAAGCTAAGCCAGGCCATCACCAGGAACATATTGCGAGATATTCCGGTGGGATTCGCCCATCACCCCAAAATGCAGGATTCGGCCTACCTGTCGGGTTTGCTGGCAGGTGATTCGCAGTTTTTGGCGGAGCTCGACCAAT
>NZ_DIPG01000091.1:4458-8488 GCF_002426325.1 Syntrophomonas sp. UBA5494
TTTGGCGGAGCTCGACCAACATCCCCAGCTGGCCGAGTATTGCTTCCCAGCAGCATTCAAACAGCTGGGCACACTGGGAGGCGGCAACCACTTTATCGAATTGCAGCAAGAACAGGCCGGGATGTTATGTATAATGCTGCACAGCGGCAGCAGAAATGTGGGCAAGCAGGTCTGTGACTATTTTAACAAAATAGCGCGCCAACTGAATGAGCGCTGGCATAGCGTGGTGCCGGCCAGTTGTCAGTTGGCCTTCTTGCCGGTCGAGGATGATGCCGGGCGGTCATATTTGCAGTGGATGGATATGGCTTTGAATTTTGCCCGGGAAAACCGGGAAGCCATGAAGGAAAAAGTCAAGTCGATCCTGTACAGGCTGATCGAAAAGTATACTGATTTCGGACCGATCAATATCGATATGGAAATCAACGCGCATCATAATTACGCTGCCTTGGAAAACCATTATGGCGATAATGTCTGGGTGCATCGCAAAGGGGCTATCCGGGTAAGAGCAGGGGAACTGGGCATAGTGCCCGGGGCTATGGGGAGAGCCAGCTATATCGTCAAGGGTCTGGGCAACCCTGAGTCGTTCTGTTCCTGTTCGCACGGGGCCGGAAGGACAATGGGCAGGAAAAAGGCCCTGGCTACATTCTCCGCCAAAAAGGTTCTGCAGGAATTGGAAAACCGGGAGGTTATTCTGGCAACTCACAGCACCAAAGACATAGCCGATGAATCACCTTTCGTTTATAAAGACATAGATGATGTCATCGCCCAGGAAGCCGATCTGGCGGTCCCGGTTCTTAAACTGCAGACAGTGGCAGTGGTCAAAGGGTAAAATGGTACAATGACAGGGGGGCGTAGTTGTGCATGATGTTGAAGCCTGGCTGGAGGACAGGATAATCTTGAAAGTATATAAAGGTTCTCATGCCCATGGTACCAGCCATGCTGACAGTGATATAGACATCGGCGGGGTATGTGTTCCGCCGCGTGATTACCTTTATGGTCTGTATGCTTTTGAGCAATACGAGACTGATAAATACACGCAGTATCCGGACTATAACAAAAAACAACAGCCCGCTGATACGGTCATATTTGGATTGCACAAATTCGTAAAACTGGCTCTGGCGTGCAACCCCAATATAATCGAAACCCTTTATTCCGACGCTGCTCACATAATCTGTTGCAATCGCTTGGGAAGGATTTTGCTGGACCAGCGGCACCTGTTTCTAACCAAGAAAGCACGCCATACTTTTGGCGGCTATGCTTTGGCCCAGTTAAAAAGACTTAATAATAAAATGCCGCTGAACGAAAGCAAGAAGCGGCTGGCAAAATTGGATGCCTCCAAATCCAGTCTTGAAGTGCGTTCGGTTCGCTTGGAACACAGGATCAACCGTCTGTTTGGCCAGGAGCAGTTGTCTGCTGCGGAAGTCAACGAAGTGCTGTCATTGCGCAGCGAACAAACCGGCATTAAGAGCAGACTGGAGGCAATAGAAGCGGAGCAGCAAGCGATAACCAGGGCTATGGGCGCGGGCAAACATGATCATCACGGTTCTCATGCCGGGTTGATCGAAAGGTATGGCTATGATGTCAAACATGCCATGCATTTGATACGCTTGTTGAACATGGGTCTGGAAATACTGACTGAAGGCGACTGTAATGTGCTGCGGCCGGAGAATAACTATCTGATGGCGATCCGCCACGGTGAGTACACTTTGGCGCATGTTAGGCAGGAAGCGGAAAAGCTGTTCAGTCAGCTGGACGAGGCTCATGCCAAGAGCAGCCTGCCTGATGAACCGGATCAATGCTGGGTGAATCAGTTATTGCTGGATCTGAGTGAAGCCAGTTTGGACCGCTCCTACTGGGAAAAATGACGGAGAACTATATGATCATACCTGATGATGTACTTGAGGTTGTGAAAACTTTGCAGCGAAACGCCTGGGAAGCCTACCTGGTGGGCGGCTCTGTGCGGGATCTTTTGATGAACCGGGTCCCCAGTGATTACGATGTGGCCACCTCCGCCCAAACCAGCGAGATCAAGGCCTGCTTTAGCAGATGTGTGCCGGTAGGCGAGAAGCATGGCACCATTGCAGTACTGACCGGGCACAGAACGGTGGAGGTGTCCACTTATAAGGGTCAGGGGCGGTTGGGTGCAGAGAAACGACCGGGCATAGAAAATGACCTGTTATTTCGCGATTTTACCATTAATGCCATGGCTATGGATGAGTGCGGCAAGGTTATCGATCCCTACGGCGGTCTGGAAGATTTGCGCCATCAGATGCTTCGAGCCCCGGCTGGCCAAGCCCGGGATAGAATTGTGGAGGATCCGCTGCGCATGATGCGCGCGGTTCGGTTTTGCAGTACGCTGGGATTCGAACTGCACCCTGAACTGCGTCAAGCTATAGCCGAGAACTGCGGCTTACTGGCCGGTGTGGCAGTGGAGCGTATCCGTGCCGAGTTAAATCATATTTTGATTTCGGAAAGACCCGCTGCGGGAATCAGGTTTCTGCTGCAGACCGGCTTGATGGACTATGTCATTCCCGAGCTATTACCCATGGCGGGCTTCGATCAACGCAACATCAGACACGATAAAGATGTGCTGGAACACAGCCTGGCTGTTGTGGAAGGAGTGCCGCCCCGGCTTAACGTCAGGCTGGGCGCATTGCTGCATGATGTAGCCAAGCCCCGTACCTGTACGGTTGATGAAAGCGGTGTCGGGCATTTTTACAGTCATCACCTGGGAGGGCGCGAGATGGCCAAAAACATCCTGAACAGGTTGAAGTATGACAAGCAGACCATAGACGATGTTGTCATACTGGTGGGGGAGCATATGAGCCGTTTTGCCAAAATAAGAGACGTCGGACTAAAAAAACTGGTGAACAGAGTAGGTGAGCATAATCTGGAGGACCTCTATGATCTGCAGAAAGCGGATATCATGGGATCTGCCCCCCCTTTCGATTTTTCCGGCCTGGAGTGGATGCAGAGCAGAATCAAGCAGATCTTGTATGAGAAGCCACCCCTGAGTGTCAAAGATCTCGCCATAAACGGCAATGACTTGATAGAGCTGGGTTTTACACCCGGGCCTGTTATGGGCCGGATACTAAACGATTTGCTGGAAATGGTTTTAGAGGATGCCGACAGAAATGAAAGGGCGTTCTTAATAAACAAGGCCAGTGAGTACCTGCCTTCCGTAAACCACAGTAGTTAACAGGGCTGCCCAAGGGTCGCCGCCTGACCGGGGAAAAGCGACAAGCCACCCGCTTTTGCATTGTGCATTGCCGGGTGGTTGTTTATTTGCAAGAGTTAAAGCGCGTTTGCGGTGCTTCTCTTAAGAGGAAACGGTGGAAGAACAGCCGGTTATCGCAGCGCGTCATTGCAGCCCTACCGGGAGTTGACAAAAGCGTGGCAGAAAAGGTGAAACAAGACTAGCTTGCCAACAAACAAAAAAACCGTCGAACTGTCCCGATTGTTTAACTTTTTTGTAACCATTCTTAAGCATTTTGTAACGCAATTACCGGAAAAAGTTGGTATCGTGATGAAAAAGGGTATACCCCAACGAATCAAAAGGCGTCAAGGGATACTGAATTACACCGGATGGAGAGTGGAATCAACCAATGGAACGGGACGGAAAGATTGGGCCTGCTAAGTATTATGCAAAGGATCGGCTCGACGCCAGACGTTATATGCCGGGACTGGATGGGCTGCGGGCCCTGGCAGTCTTGGCGGTGATCGCTTACCATTTGAACCTGCCCTGGGCTCCGGGAGGACTTTTAGGGGTATGCATTTTCTTTGTGCTGTCCGGTTATCTTATCACCGACATTTTAGTGTCCCAATGGAAGCTTTCCGGGGGAATTAATCTGAAAGATTTCTGGCTGGGCCGGGTGCGGCGGCTGCTGCCGGCACTGTTCGCCATGCTGACCGGAGTCATGGTGTGGATATATTTATACGATCCTAACCGCTTATCATCATTGTGGAACGATGTCGTGGCGGCTGCATTCTATTCCAGCAACTGGTGGCTGATCTTTCACCAGGTTTCTTA
>NZ_DIPG01000091.1:8682-10622 GCF_002426325.1 Syntrophomonas sp. UBA5494
CTGGCCTGGCCGTTGCTATTGGGGCTGGGCCTGCGCTATATTCCCCGCCGGGGCCGCCTGATTGGCTTGATCATGGCTTTGGCTATTACTTCAGCCGTCGCCATGGCAGTTATTTATCAACCCGGCCTGGATCCCAACCGGGTTTACTATGGAACCGATACCCGGGCTTTTGCTTTGCTTATTGGCGCGGTACTGGCGCTGGTGTGGCCCAGCCGCAAACTATCGGCAGAGCTTTGCCCCCGGCATCGTATAATACTCGATGCAGCCGGAGGAGCAGCGCTGCTGGCCGTACTTTTAATGATCTGGCAAAGCAATCAATATCAATCTTTTCTATATTACGGCGGGCTTTTGCTCTTCTCAATAGTATCGGCGGTGCTGGTGGCGGTACTGGCCCATCCTGCCAGCCGGCTGGGCAGGCTGTTTGGCATATGGCCATTACGGTGGCTGGGGGTCTGGTCATACGGGATCTACCTGTGGCACTATCCGGTCATAGTCTTAACCAGTCCGGCCGTCAATACCGGGGGACTGAATATTGAACTCGCGATTGAACAAACACTTTTGAGCATTTTTCTGGCCGCGATTTCGTGGTATTTTATCGAGGATCCCATCCGGTTCGGTAAATGGAAAAAGCATTTGGCGTGGTTCTCAAATGGTTTACAATGGCGGCCTAAGTTGCTTCGATTTCGGGATAAGGCAACATTATCGAGTATAGTATTGATTTTTTGTGCATTTATATTGGCGGTGAGCGGGTGTTCGATGATCAGCCAGGCGCAGCAAAAGAGTCTGGCATCCCAGGTTGTCAGTGAAACAGACCAAACGACTATGCCTGCCGGGGCAGAATCACCGGGAAATGAGGGAAATGGAGCTGTGATTCAAGCCGGTACTGAGACGGTGAATCAGGGCGCAGACCAAAAAGATGTATTTACCGGCGGAGGAGTTACGGTTATCGGCGATTCAGTCATGGTGGAAGTGGGACCTGAACTGAAGCAGCTTTTTCCGGATATTCTAGTGGATGCAGCCATTGGCCGGCAAATGCACCAGGCGCCCGGGGTGATCAGGAATCTAAAAGATCAAGGTGTGCTGGGCAAGACGGTTATAATTGAGTTGGGAGCAAATGGAGCATTTACAGAGAAACAGCTCACGGATATACTGAGTTTGCTGGGGGATGACAGACGGATCGTGATGATTAACACCCGGGTTCCGAAACCATGGGAAAGCGTGGTCAATCAGATCCTGGCCCGGACTGCCGCCGCTGATCCAGATATAGAACTGGTTGACTGGTATTCCGCCAGCAGCGGCCATAATGAATATTTTTACGCGGACGGGGTGCACCTGAAAGAAGCCGGGGTTCAGGCTTATGTGTCGCTGGTGGCCAAGGCGGTTCATCCCTAAGCTTTGAAATACATATTGAGCTTTGATCTTGGAATGGAGAGTCCGATGATCGATATAAAAACGAAAGTTTTGGTGGTTGAAGATGAAGAATCAATCAGAAGTTTTATCACTCTTAATCTAAGCGCGGTTGGCTATGCAGTTGGAGAAGCCGATACAGGAGAGAAAGCCCTTGCCATGTCGAGCAGCTTTAGGCCCGATGTTATTGTGCTGGATTTGATGCTGCCGGGAATCGGCGGATTGGAAGTCTGCCAGCAGGTCCGGGAAAAGATGCCTGAGACCTTTGTGATCATGCTGACGGCCAAAGGGCAGGATACCGATAAAATTCTCGGCCTCGAACTAGGAGCCGACGATTATATGGTCAAACCGTTTAACCCCATTGAATTAACCGCGCGAATCAAGGCCATGTTAAGGCGCAGCCCCCATTTCAAGGCGGGACATGATATACTGGCATGCGATGATCTGTTGCTGGACCTCGCTGCCAATAAATTTTTTAAAAACCATAGTGAAATCGAATTAACGCCGACCGAATTCGCTTTGCTGAAGATGTT
>NZ_DIPG01000091.1:10695-13664 GCF_002426325.1 Syntrophomonas sp. UBA5494
GAATTCGCTTTGCTGAAGATGTTTATGGAAAATCAGGGCAAGGCGCTGGAACGCAATGAGATGTTGAATGTCGTCTGGGGAGAGAATTATTATGGCGATACCAAAACCCTGGACGTGCATATCAGACGGTTACGGGAAAAGCTGGAAGATAATCCCTCGGAGCCTGAATACATAAAAACAGTTTGGGGCCGCGGCTATCGATGGCAAGCCGGAGCCCGCAGGAGCACGCCATGAAGGGAATCAGATTAAGGCTGACCGTCATTTTTATGATCGTTATTATTTGCACCGTTGCGATTTTGGAAATACTGCTTATTTATATCGTCAGGCAGAATTACTATAACAGTCTGGAAGGAAGTTTGCACAATCAGATAAAGATTTGCGCGGACATGTATTCCAAATATTATGGTGATACCTCGCTGCAGGATAATGTGCTTTATAATGTTGATACATTTTGGAACCAGAGCAATGCCGAAGTGCAGATTGTCGATCAAGACGGCAATATTATCATGGATTCCCAGGGCATCATTTCAACGGAGACAGCCGGCAGCGACATCAAAGAAGCTTTGGACGGCAAAAATGGGAGTTGGATAGGAACCGTAAACGGGCAAAAAGTCATGACCGTTGCCAATCCACTGAAATCAGGCGACAAAGTCGTTGGTGCCCTGCGATTTGTCGCCTCGTTAAGCGCCGTTGACCAGGATATTTTGAAAACCGAAGAGATTTTTATCCTGATCGGTTTGTTGGTAATCCTCATCGTTGGTTCGGTGAGTGCCCTTTTAGCCAACACCATTGTGGTGCCCTTGCAGGAAATTACCTCTGTGGCGCAAAAGATGGCCAGGGGCAATTTCCAAATCAAAAGCCAGAAAAAGCGTGACGATGAGATCGGTAAACTTTCCGACACTTTGAATTACCTGGCTGATGAAATCATTAAAAAAGAACAGCTTAAAAACGACTTTATTTCTTCCGTGTCTCATGAACTGCGAACCCCCCTGACCTCCATTAAGGGCTGGGCGATTACGTTACAGAGTGAGAAATTTCAGCAGAAAGAAATGCTTAACGATGGCCTGAATATCATTGCCCAAGAGTGCGACCGGCTGACCCGGATGGTAGAAGAACTTTTGGATTTCTCCAAGTTTGTCTCCGCCAGAATCAAACTCAACCCGGAAGAAGTAAATCTGATGGATCTGTGCCAGCATTTGGGCAAACAGCTGACCCCGCGGGCCATGCGGGAAAATATTGAGTTTACCGTTGCCTATCCTGAAAACATGCCCCCTATTTATGCGGACGCAAACCGGCTGAAACAGTTGTTTATTAATATTTTGGATAATGCCTTTAATTTCAATCATGCGGGAGGCTACGTCCGTTTTAAAGCGGAAATGCAGGATCAAAGTTTTAAATTTACCATCTCTGACAGCGGTTGCGGCATCGGTGCCGATGAACTGCCCAGTGTAAAAGAGAAGTTCTATAAAGGTAAAAGCTCGCTATCGAAAAACGGCATCGGGCTTTCCATTTGCGAGGAGATCGTTACCCTTATGAAAGGCAAACTGGAAATCATGAGCGAGCTAAACCAGGGCACCGATGTGGTGATTATTTTACCTAAAGGGGAGAGGGCCGATGCTTAAGAAATACCAGCTTTTACCGGCATTATTTCTTCTTCTTTTAGTGGGCGGATGCGCCCATCCTTCCTGGACTACGGCAGGGAAGATTGTTCCGCCCCTATATGAGGTTTGTCCGCTGGAGGGAAAATGGTCAGTGATCGAGGAACTGGGTTCCGATGGGTATTCCGGCCAGACCAGCCTGGAGGCCGCAGGCAGTTTGCTTCAATTTAGCAGGGAAGCTGCGATATTAAGCAGCAATGTCTGGAACCAACCTGCCTATAAAATCAAGAAGGTAAATGCAACCGATTATTTAATGACCAGATATACCGTCCTGGACAGCGAACTGGCATTGACAAGCGAAAAGGTCGAGGTGGTTACCGTATTTGCAGACTCCAATTATCTGGGCGAATTTATGAAAATTGACGATGCCACCGTGGTTTCCTTTGTTCAGAATAAAGTGCTGCTGCTCCATAAAATCGCCGCTCATGCCGATGATCCCCGGTCGATTGCCAACGCCAGTATTGATGATACCGATCAGTATAATAAAACCGGGGTTTCAGGCATTTTTATCGGACTGAAAATACCGTCCCATCAAGACTATATTTACAAGACGGTTTGGATCGCGGCGGACGATAAAAAACTTCATCCGGTGCTAAGCAGGAATGATATATATTTCCCGCGAAAAAGCGGTTTCTGGGAACTGCAGGTAAAACAAGGAAATAACAGAGCAGCATTATCCGCCCATAACATGGCGGAAAAAGACCTGGCGGCTACAGAAAAAGTATCTACTAAAACCGCATCATCCGTTTCGGAGAGCATAGTCATCGATTATATCGGCAATGATTATGTCGCCATAGAGAACAATACTGGCGGTATAACCAGACTGCAGGTTTTACCGGTGGATAAACTATCATCGGCGATCGGTATCAAAGTTTTAGATTTGCTGGGGCCGGCGGGATTAAAAGCGTATCACGGCGCCAGGGAACAAGCGGTGCAAACCTTGTATAGCCAGGGAATTGCTTCGATAAATGCGGATATAAACGAGGACAATTATGGACTGACACGAAAAAACGGCCATTGGTATCTGCGGGGAAGAGTAAATTATTACGGCAACAATGCTCCCGGGATCATGGAGTTTGATATAAAATTACTTCCCCCCGCGAAATTGGTATTTTACGATGCGTTATATCCCGGTTGGCAGAGTATAAAGGATCGGGTCCCTAATGCGCTGGATGCGTTTGCTTCTCCCAACAAGGATATCGTGGTGGTTAAAACCAAAAGCAAATTGTATATCTTCAGCATCAACGGCGAACAGCTGAACAGTATCCCCCTGGGAGAAATTGCCTTAGATGAAGGAACAACGATTATAAT
>NZ_DIPG01000036.1:0-10063 GCF_002426325.1 Syntrophomonas sp. UBA5494
TGATCAAATCGTTACCTAAAGCCAGATGGGCTGCTATCGCCGAGGATAGGGTGCATCCTGTCCCATGGGTATTTTTGCTGTTTATGCGGGGGGCTGAAAACACGGTCATTTTTTCACCATCGAAAAATACATCAACTGCATCGCTCTGCAGGTGCCCGCCTTTTATCAACACGCTGCGGGGGCCCAAAAGGTAAAGCTCCCTGACCGCCTTTTCCATTTCCTCCTGATTTGTAATTGGTTTTCCAAGCAGGGCCTCCGCTTCCGGTAAATTGGGGGTGATGATGGTGGCCATTGGGAACAATTCCTCTTTTAAAGCCTCAATCGCCGCCTGCTCCAGCAGGGCACAACCGCTTTTAGAAATCATCACCGGATCCAGCACGATATTCTGTGCGCCCCATTCTTCCAAGGATAGAGCAATCTGACGAATGAGACCGGCGTTAGCCACCATCCCAATTTTAACGGCGTCAACCCGAATATCAGAAAAGACCGCATCAATTTGGGCTTTTACCATTTCCCTACTCATTTCCGCTACCTTTATGACAGCCTGAGTATTCTGGGCTGTTACAGCCGTGATCACACTCATCCCATAGGTGCCCAGAGCCGCAAAGGTCTTAATGTCCGCCTGGATCCCGGCTCCGCCGCTGGAATCAGAGCCGGCAATGGTTAACAGGTTTTTCAAATCAAATCTCTCCTCTGGCATCCAGAATATTCACAATACCGGCAAAGCCACAAAATTAAAAGGCAGCAATAAACTCTTCCTGGCATGCGATGACAATGCGTCGCTCCTGGCATGGCAAAAATCCGAGAAGCCATCCTTTTGCCTGTGGATCAAAAAAGCATAGACCCAGATGAAAGGTCTATGCTTTAATAATTTCAGCCTGTAAACCTTCCCTACGCTGGTATTATCCAGATCAGGTTAAAGGGTCAAGGGATTCATCGGTCCCTTATCTCAGCCAGCCTTTCCAGCTCCCCCGGTGCTTATGGAGTTGTTTAGGATGTTATCACATAAATTATTAATCTTCAAGAAAGATTAATGCTGTTCGGGTGATCCTATATATCAACGCGACGGATTCCACAAGGGTTTAGTTTATCATAATCGTCAAACGCCTCTCCTATCGCTATCTTGAAAATGATTTCAGGCCCGGCTTTCTATATATAAGTAACAACGGCAGCGGGCACCAGTCCCTACGCTATTCCAATAGCAGCATGCCCGCCCCCAATATGCCCGCTGGAGCCGGTTGCGGGTATGGCGGAATTAATCATCCGGGCCGCAAAAACAAGCAAACAAGACAAAGTTAATCATTATAAGGTAAATTTAAATGAGCAGATAGATTCCGGGTTGGTCCGATACAATATTGTTTAAGGAAGTCTTGGGAGGATGTTTATGAAAAAGTTTTTACGCATATTCATTTCGCTACTGTTGATCTTCTCCGTAACAGGAACACCTGCCTTGGCACAGGATTCTCAGGAAATCCGCAATGAATTGAATCGTATGGTAGACAGCATGTCAGGGCCGGGCCATGCGAAAGGAGCGGTTCTATCTATCGTAAAGAACGGTAGAATTGAACTTTGCCAGGGATACGGTTTCGCTGATGAATACAATGGCATTGCCGCCGATGGAGAAAAGACCGCCTTTCGCATCGGATCGGTCTCAAAGACTTTCGTGGCGGTGGCAGCTCAAATCCTCCATCAAGAGGGCCGCTTGGATATGAATCGCGATATTTCTGTCTACCTTGATGCTGATTTTCCAACCCTCTCATATCCTGTAACCATGCATCAGCTGCTTACCCATACGGCCGGATTTGAAGACCGGGTGACAGGCATGGCAGTTCGCAATGTCAGTGATACCGAACCCCTTGCCGCCAGCGTGCGCCAATATCTTCCCGCACAGGTGTTTAAACCGGGCGAAGTAGTTTCATATTCCAACTACGGAATTGCGCTGGCCGCTTATGTGGTTGAATGCATTACAGATCAGGATTTTGCCCAGTACTGCCGGGAACAGGTTTTCCTGCCTTTGGGAATGACCCGGACAACCTTCGAGCACATGCACGATGTTGTCTATGTTTCCAAACCATACCTGCCCAGCGGGGAAGAAACCCTCGAGCCTTATATGAATCTCTATCCGGAAGGTTCCGCCGTGTCTACCGCCGAGGATATGGCAAAATATATGCAGTGGCTTTTAGACAATGAGGATACCCGTGTCTTAATGGCCAAGTCAAAAGAAGAAATATTCAGCAGGCAGTTTTCCATGTCAGAAGAGTTGGAGGGAGTCGGCTATACCTGGAACAGGAAAACAAGAAACCATGCGGTGTATTATGACAAAAAGGGAGAGACGCTACATTTTTATACCCGCATCGCCTTGTTTCCACAGGAACAAACCGGGGTTTTTCTATCTTTCAATACCTATCTTCCTGAACATGAAATCGATGCGGTAATACAGAAGGCGGCAGACTTGCTGTATGGCCAAGAAACACGGCCGGCTCCCGGTTCGGGTGCAGCCACTATCGATATTAGCGGCCATTATGCAAACAACTGGTCAAGTTTCAAAACTCCAGAAAAAATCCTGCGGTATCTGGTACCGGGAAAAATGCTGCATATAAGCGGGTCGCAGGACAGCGGTTATTTCATAAACGACGACCGGGTGACTCTGATCGGAGCAGATACCTACGCTTCGAATATGGGCATTTTGAAATTCCAGAAAAAAGCTAAAACAATCATGCTGGCTACCGAGTCGGCAATAACTTATTCCAAGCTTCCGTTTTGGCAGCAAAGCTACATTCAATTATTTATTCCACTATTGTTCTTTATAATTGTGCTTACCTTTCTTTTCAGAGAACTGATTCGTCTGTTGCGGAAGAAAAGAACAAAACACAATCCTTTTTTACTGGTATGCTCTCTGGTTCAGTTCCTTTCATTCTGTGCGCTTTGCCTGCTGATATATAAAGGTATTGCAACCTTCTCGCTGCTTGCTTTTGCTCTATATATGAAAATATTCGGATGGCTGATCCTGGCCGCCTGTGCATCGGCACTCATATATACGATCTATGTAAAACCAAAGAACCACACTCTGAACCTGTTACCGATAATTTGGAATCTGTCAGGAATCTTATTCTGCATATGGATGTTTTTATTTAATATTCTTTAATTATCTTCCACTGATTGCCTTTTGTTTTTGGCGATCCCGCCATATTTGTTTAAACATAAAAATAAATGCGCTGAGGGCAAATACCATAAGTAATCCGAACACTACCGTTTTCACACTTCCTACCAACATATCCCCTACGTATGAATATACAAGGGTGGCAGGTAATTGGCCCAGCCCGGTTGCCCAAAAGAATTCCCAAAATCCCATAGAAGTAAGTCCGGCCGCATAACTTACCACATCAAAGGAAACAAAAGGCAGTAAGCGAGCGATTAATACTGCCCATTTTCCGTAATGCTCAAAGAACTCGTCTACTTCAGCAAGGGCCCCCCGCGTAGTAAATTTCTCTACCACTGACCGGCCATAAATTCGAGCGATCGCATAGCATAGGGCAGCTCCAGCCATTGCGCTGGACCATGATAATATAGCACCTTTAATCCAGCCAAAAAGGCCGGCATTGGCAAAGGTAATAATAAATGCCGGTAGGGGGGCGGCCACCGATTGAATAACCATAAGTAGAAATGAAACGACAGGCGCCCATATGCCGAAGGATAAAATGTAATCCTTGGCTGCTTGAACGTTAACCTTCGACAATGTACTTACCGCTTGATTCATCCCGTTATGAAGGGGAGGGACCAAATAGTATAGTGCTACTGGCACTAATATCAGTAATAACCTAAACCACCAACTAGTCCACCATGATTTTTTCATTTACTGCATCCTCCTCGCCATGTAACAGACTTGTTTTTAACTGCATCCCGGTCTCTTCTCCCTGAGTAGCCATATTTTTTTATTAATTGTTCAGTATAAACACAGGTATCTGTTCTATTGACTCCTGTATTGCGATCATAATAATCAACTATATCGTACCAAGTATCGATATCCCGCCTAGTCTCCAACAAGCGTAAGCTTAGGCCGGCTTTTTTCGCTTTATTCAGTGTCTGATCAAGGACCTGGGGGCTGCCCCAACTTATTCCCTCAAAAATTTCGGGATGAGCTGCTTTAGTCCCCAGCAAGTAATAGCCGCCATCATAACAGGGTCCTAAAACCATGTCTGATTGCTCCAAATCTTGAACCGCCTTGTAAACAATCCTGGGTTCTAAATCGGGCAGGTCGCTGCCAACTACTATTACCGCCTCGTACTGCGAAAGGGTTTGCTGCACTGCATGATACATCCTTTCTCCCAAATCTTCGCCCTTTTGCGGAATATATGAGACTTCCGAAACATGATCCCCAAGCTTATAAGCATCCGGGCTGGCATAGTAGATATATAAAGGCAGTTCAGATCTCAGGACCATGGCGGTCAAATCTTTGATGCATAAACGCTGAAACTCGGCGCTTTCATATGCTTCGAGGACTTCATGCAAGCGATTCTTGCAAAAACCGGGTATGGGAAGCTTGGTCATCATTATTACAGCCGTTTTAAGCACTTTAATCCCTCTTACAGAATCAGCTTATTGGTTTTAACGCCATTGCCTAAAATATCCAAAAGACCTCCTGTAATAGCTAAAGCTCCACCGGCTTTAAGCCATAAAACGGTAGTATTACATGCCATTTCAGCATTTCTGCAAATTCCTATGCCGATAACCGATTCATAGGCATTGGCAATAATCATAATTCCTATCAAGATAATTACCCCTTGTATTTTGTTATGATCTACTTTAGATAAATACGCTGCTATTGCAGCAGCCAGCAAGATCAAGGCCAATCCAACCGATGCCTGACCGCTGTAAAAGCATTTCATATGCACCATGGTTCCATTTTGCAGAGTAAGCAAGCCACTGCATACGGGCGCCCAGCTGAAAACTGCCCCTAGAACAAGCAGTGACGCCAGCAGTTCCATCCCCAATATAACCTTTGATAAATGTTCTTTCATAATGTACACCTCAACAACCCGTTTACTAATGCTGCGGTTTTACTGCGGCCAATTTTCCGTCCTCCAGCCGATACTGGAAAGGAGCCTCTTGGGTCCATTGATTATTATGCGTTACAATGACTACTGCACTGCCCTGCCGGTTGGCTTCTAAAAATAACTGTACGATTTCACGAGCCCAGAACTCATCCAGGTCATTGGTTGGTTCATCGGCCAGAATAAGAGCAGGGCGGTTAATAAGTGCACGGGCAATCATGGCGCGCCTCCTTTGACCGCCGCTCAGCTGATAGGGAAGCAGATCTTTATGACTCGATAATCCCAACCGTGACAGTAAATATAAAATTTCCCCCAAATTATCTTTGCTTTTTTTAACCAGCGAACGTGTGAACTCAAGGTTCTCCTGTAATGTCAGGGCCTGAATCAGATTGGTCTCTTGAAAAATAAAGCCTATCTTTTCGGCTCGTAAATGGGTCAATTGCTGATCAGTCATTAGACCGACGTCTTTTTTGTTCAAATATAGTCTTCCTTGGTCAGCTTTAAGCAGACTTCCCATTACATATAGGAGCGTGCTTTTGCCAATTCCAGAAGAACCCTCAACGGAGACGAGATCGCCGGCGTTCACCACCAGATCAACATTTCTCAGAGGAGTTAGCTTTTCTCCCGTAAAATAGCTCTTACTGACATTTTCAAGCCGGCAAATTTCCATTTATTCTAATGCTCCCTGCGTAATTGCTTCTTGCGGATCAAGGCCGGCGCTTTTCCATGCCGGGTATATGGATGCCAGGGAACCCAATAGCAATGCAGCTATAATCCCAATACTTCCTCCTTGTAGAGCCATTGTCAAAGTCCACAGCCCGGTTGGCAGCACAAAGGCGTTTTCCAGCATATTTAGAACCGGGGTAATGCAAATACACGCCAGCAGGCTTCCGGCCAGGCCGCCTATAAAAGCCATGATCCAGGCTTCACTCACGATGAGCAGAAACACCTGCTTTTTCTGAATCCCTATGGCCCGCAGAAGGCCGATTTCACTTTTACGTTCCCTGGCCAGGGAATTGAAGCGTCCCACCAGAGCAAGAGCTGCAATCAGCAATGAAGCCAGGCACAAACTAAAAATGATTGCACTAATAGTGTTAATTTGGATTTTCATATTGCGTATGGTTTCACTGGTTGCAAACGTTTGTGCATTCAAGCCTGACTGGTTAATTTGTTCAATTATTTGATCTGTATTGGCGCCTGGCTCGCTTTTAATCAGAATCGAAGAAATAAGCTCACCCGGTCCGGCATTCTTCCATAAATGTTGAAGTTCAGGAATATCGCCGGCCAGCTTTCGCGCAACATCAATATTGATAAATATGGTTCCGTCCATTCCGCTGCCGGTAGGATACAGGGTGCCTACCACATTAAAAGGTTTTCCCAAGATTGCAACTACATTGCCCAGACGAGCTTCAACCTTACTCCCGATAACAACCTGATCATCCCCTAAACCGCCGATATCCTGCTCGTTAAAATACGGTTTCAGTATAAAATCGGTCGTTACATCATATCCCACCAGGCGAATTTCTTCTCCGTAACTACAGCAGCCTCCGGTCAGGGTCTGAGTGAAAAATTGGGGGCTGGCCTGGGCAATCCCGTCAATTTTTAATAATTCCTCCACTATAGATTCAGGCATATAGATATTAGCCGGATCTGCAGTAAATAGGGTTTGATATGCATCCGCCTCCGCCTGATCGGGAAGGACAATGAGGTCAGCCCCTAAACGCTCAGCGGAAAGGGCCAATCCCTCCCGCACCATCAGAAATATCAAGGAAACCATAACTAAGATAAATATGGTCAACCCGGTTATAATAATCGTCAGCGTAGACTGGCTGCGTCTTCTAATGGTATTGCGCCAGGCCAGATACCACAAAGTTCAACCCTCCGTTTATTTCGGCAACATTAATAACAGACTACTGGCTATGATAATACGTTACTGGTTTGTAGGCTTCCCGGCCCATATAGCGGTTAAACCTGCGATCAAGCCAATAATTAGAACCAGGTTAATTGTGGAAAAGCCGAGGTCAGTCATTTTAATTGCTTCTCTAAGCATAGCTGCAGGAACAACCAGCAATCTTTTGCTTCCCAAAATCAAAAAAGCGGCCCAAACACCTACAAATAGATTTACTGCGGTAAATCTGCCCGATAAATTCAATGGCTTTTTTATTAATGACACAACTGCTGTAACCAGAAACATAACTGCGGGAATAATAAGGCCAATGTTGACGCGCATTTCCAGCCACTCGTTCTGAAAAGCCATAATGGCTATGAGCATCCCCCAAATAAATCCGTTATAAAGCAATGAAAATATTCTCATACCCGTCCTCTGCAGCAATAATTAATGCAGGCAAGGGGCAGTACCCTCGCCTGCATCACTTCTTACTATTCTGCAAGCCTGAAGATCACAGCAACCTTGGTGCCGTCTTTGGGTAATACATCCCCGTTGCCAGTAATAGTAACTTGTTTTGTGGTCGTAATTTCATTGGCCTTGAAAGCGGCGTTGCTGGTTATGCCTACAGCACAGCTGTCCAAACACAGAATACATCCGGTTTTAAGATTGGTAGCATTCTCCAGGTTGCCGCCAAAACGAACGTCCATGGGTCTGTTTTCAGTGGCCTTCAATATATCGCTGAAAGGTATTTCCTTGCCCAATCCTTCCCAGGTAACAAATACATTGAGTTTGGAGCCCTGAACGGTCTCTTCGGCTAATTTCATATCATCCAGAGAAATGTTGTCTCCAGGTTTGGCTCCTATTTCAATAAGTGCATTATAGAAATCGTTCTGATTGGCAAATCCTCTTAATACCGCCTTTTCGCCATTACTTCCGTCTTTGAACACTACTCCGTGTCTGGTTGATTCGGTGAAATACTTGCCATTAACCTGGGCCAGGTATTGGACTTCTTTCTTTTCATTGTTGACAACCAGAGGTTTTGAATCTGAAAGATCACCCAATTTGAATTCCGCGGCTGCATTGGCGTCTGCAGGTGTTGCCGATGTTGAGGTTGTTTTCGAATTACATCCGGCTAATACCGCCATAACTAATACCAGCATTAAAACCAGGGATAATACCTTTTTCATCTTTCGAAACCCTCCATTGATTTTAGTTTTCAACACTTTTAAGTTATTGTCTGTTTAACTCCCTCGGACTTTCTTAAAACTCTCATCAGCAGCTCGTCAAATGAGTACCTTTTCTTCAAGAAAATAGATACTATAACCATCAGGGCTAGTATTCCAATCGCTAAACAAAACTCAGAGGATCTCACATTTAAGGCCTTATCCCCAAGGTTGGTAAATACTAAAACCCCGGGAATAATTCCTATCGCTGTCGACAGTATGTAGTCGGTATATTTACTCTTGGTCAGACCGGCCCCACAGCTAACTACATTAAAAGGTATCAAGGGGATAAGCCTTAGAATAAGAATCAAGATAAACCCGCCTTTTTCGATACCCTCATCGAACTTTTGAATTTTTCCCTTGATAAGTCTTTCAACTACACTTCTGCCTAAAAACCGCGAGATATAAAAGGCAACTGTTGCTCCAATCAATGCCCCAATCATCGTATACAAGGTTCCCCAAAGCATACCAAAGGCCATTCCCCCTGCTATTGCAATAACTGAGCCAGATGGAATCACAGAAAACATGGCCATATAGACAATTGGACCAAAAACCCCAAAAGAGGATATATAACTCCTTAGTCCCTCTGCGGTCGGGTCTGCAAACATTCCTGATCTCTCAGACAAATACCAGGCCAGGCCAAAAATCAGAATAAAAGCTGCGCTAATAAAATTTTTTTGTCTCAACCGTTTCATTCAGCAACCCTCCAGTAGATACCACCACCTTTTAAAAAAGACGCTACCCCAAAATTAGCTAAAAATAGTATATCACAATATATAGCCATTAGCAGGCATAAATTATTACCCACGTTTTTGCTAACTATAACTATTTTTTATTATTACCAGGGCTGGATATATTCCTACAATCTGGTATTGCTATAATCTCGTTTAGAATGCAAAAGGCTAAGCTTTTAAGTCCGGCGCAAGAAGCAGACAATAATACTCGTATTAAAGACGGCAAACCCGCAAGACCGGGTATCCCGATCCTGCGGGTAAGTTGTTTGTAAACTCATATCCTATTTCAAGCGATAGCTCCGCCACAGCTCGAACCGGCTCCTGCGGTACAGGCGTAGCAGTGGTTTCCGAATACAATCTTACGCGCCGTTAAAGGTTTGTCTATCATATCCTGTATACGGTTTATTCCATTAATAGTGAGACCTAAGGCCTGATTGAAGTCACAATCATAAAGAAGCCCATCCCAACCTACAGATAACTGGTTTCTGCACATCATATTCTCAACTGTCGCCGGGTTATAGGCAGATACCAGGCGATTTAGGTAGGCCGTCATATTGCCGCTTCGTTGCAGAAATTCGCCAAACCTTCCAATAGGATTGTTGGTTACGGTAAATAAATTATTGAATGAAATGCCATATAAATCATACAATTTCTTTTTAAAATCCACAGTCAGACTCACCTGATTAGGGGGCAGAAAAGCGCCGCCCGGGTTGTAGATCAGATTAAGCATTAGATCCGGTGTTGCTCCGTACCCCAAACGGTTTAACTGCTGCAACATTGAGATGCAAGACGAAAAAACGCCTTTTCCCCGTTGTCTATCGGTGTCTTTTTCTGTGTAATAGGGCAAAGAGGCTACTACTTCTATTTTTAACCGGGCATATAATTCAGGGAGATGACGGTACCCCTCTTCTTCTAAAATAACCAGATTAGTCCGTACAATGGTGTGTATTTTTCGTCTTGCAGCTTCTTCCACAAACCATTGGAAATCCGGGTTCATCTCCGGGGCTCCCCCGGTAATATCCAGGATAGTGAAATGATTCTTTTCAAAAACCTGCAGGCAGGCTTCCATTACTGCTCTATTCATTACTTCCGGACGGTCGAAACCGGCTTCAATATGACAATGCTTACAGAACAGGTTGCATTTTCTCCCCATATTGACCTGCATAA
>NZ_DIPG01000036.1:10354-14965 GCF_002426325.1 Syntrophomonas sp. UBA5494
ATTGCCGCCGCTGCATGAACGGCCTCAATCATCTGCTCCTGGTTAACACCCATTTCCAATAATGTTCTGGTATAGGAATCGATGCAATAAGGGCATTGTACTGCATGAGCGACTCCAAAAGCAATCAAAGCCTTTTCTCTGGCAGTCAGCGCACCCTCCGCAAATACCTGGCTATAATAAGCTATGAATTTCTCCCAAAGTACTTTTGCGTCTTCACCCATGTTCTCAAATTGAGCTAAATCTTCCGGATTATAATAGGTTTTCATTTTGACATGAGCCCTCCTACTCTAAATATATTTTATATTAAGTATATAATATTTTTATATATGATAATATCTATTTTAAAGCACTGCCTAATGCTTGAGACGATTAAGTTAATTTCACCTGAAACTACATTGGATCATAAGGGTCATTGCGAAACATATTCCGCGCCGCGCGTAGGCAACACCGTCAGCGAAGTAAGAGCCAGCCGCAGATATTTGTTTCCGTCCTCCTCGTATTCCTCCAGGACCCCCACGGCTTCAACCCAGTCGTCCTGTTTGGGGTAGTCTTTATTCCAAATCACTTCAAAACCGGCGTTGGCGTCAATCCCGCAGCAGCCGGGCCCATAGCGAATAACAGAGTAATATGTCACCCCGGTTTCGGGAACCTCAAAGATGCTGAAAATCCCCTGGTATTTTATTGTTTTGCCTATATAATCCTCGGCGTTAAAGTAGATGTCATTGGTTTGCGCAATGAACATTTTCTCTTTTATTTCTAAAACGTCTTTACTCGCGGCCTGAACCGTTGAGTCGTCAACTTCAATGTTATCGGAATCCGCTGTCTGCACGCTGTTGTCCGTCAGATTCACAGCCGGTGTGCCGTTTCCGTTTTTTTCACTCTGATTCACGGGCGATTGCCCCTGGCAGCCCGACAGAGCAAGAATCACACAAACGGAAATCCATAATATCTTCTTTTTCATGTACGCACCCCTCTTTTTTTTAGTGCTGCTGCCGCCCAGAATGCCAGGAACACGACGATGTTTACAATGACCACGCTGGCGCCCGTCGGCGTTGCTTTGATGTATGAAATGACCACGCCGGCAAAAAAGCATATCACCGAAACGGCGGCGGAGCATATGGTCACGCTCTTGAACTTTTTACACACCCGCATAGAGGTGAGCGCGGGGAAAATGATGAGGCTGGAAATCAACAGCGCCCCCATCATTCTCATGCCAAGTACAATGGTAATCGCTGTCAGGAAGGCGATAAGCATATTATAAAGCCCGGTTTTCACGCCGGTGGCCTGTGCGAATGTTTCATCAAACGTGACAGCGAATATTTTGTTGTAAAACAGGATGAAAAGCGCAAGCACCACGATGGCCAGGACGATGCTCAAAACAACATCGTCCTTGCTCATGGCCAGAATGGTGCCGAACATATAATTGCAAACGTCCGTATTCATGCCTGTAGTAAGGGATATGACCACAACGCCAATCGCCAGCGAGCTTGTAGAGATGAGCGCGATAGCGGCATCACCCTTGATTTTACTGTTTTCGCTGATCCGCAGGAGCAGGAATGCAGCCAGCACCACGACAGGAATGGAAACCGTCAGCGGCGCCGCGTTCATCGCTGTGGCAATGGCCAAAGCGCCAAATCCCACATGGGAAAGCCCGTCGCCAATCATAGAGTAGCGTTTCAGCACCAGGCTCACGCCTAAAAGTGCCGCGCAGAGCGATACCAGCAGACCAACAATGACCGCCCGGACCAGGAAGGTATAGGAGAACATCTCTAGCAAGGTGTTAAGCATTCCGCTCACCTCCCAAAAATCCAGCGCCGACACTGGAGTTCACATATTCCTCTGTTTTTCCGAAAAACACCTGCCTGTTCTTTAAATGAAGGATATGGGTGGCGTATTTTATCGCGCCGTGAATGTCATGCGAGACCATGATGATGGTCTCGCCCGTTTCACGGTTGATTTTTTCAATGAGCCGGTAGAGTTCCTGCGTAACCACAGGGTCAAGCCCGGCGACCGGCTCATCCAGCAGCAGTACCTTTCGGGCCGCGCAGAGCGCCCGTGCCAGCAGCACCCGCTGCTGCTGGCCACCGGATAATTCCCGGTAGCACCTGTTTCGCAGATTCCATATGTCGAGGCGTTTGAGGTTTTCCTTGACTGCGGCTTTGTCCGTTCGTGAATAAAAAGGCAGAATACCCCTTGCGCTGAGCCGTCCAGATAATACCACCTCATGAGCACTGGCGGGGAAATCCTTTTGCGCGGCGGTTTGCTGCGGCAGATAACCGATTTCATTTGCTCGAAGTCCATCACCCATCAAGACGCTTCCCTGCTGCGGGGCCTTCAGCCGCAGCAAGCCCTTGATGAGCGTGCTTTTGCCCGAGCCGTTCTCCCCCACAATACAAAGATAATCTCCGCTGTGAACTTCAAAATTCAGCCCGCTTACGGCGATGTTGCCTTCATAGGCAAAGGAAGCGTCCCGGCAGGTGATGAGAGCCATATTATTGCAATGCCTCCTTCAAGGCATCCACGTTGCCCGCCATCAAATCGAGGTAGCTTTTTCCACTTTCATAATCCGTTTTGGAGATGTTGTGGCAGGCGTGGAGCAACAGCACCTTAGCACCGGTCGCTTCACTGATGGTATTTGCGATTTTGCCGTTTGACAACTCAACGTGGAATACTACGGGAATATTCTCATTTTTGACCTTATCAATCAGGAAGGCCACAGTTGCGGCGCTGCATTCCGTTTCCGCGGAACAACCGGGGAAAGCTGCAAAATAGTCCAGCCCATAGGCATCCGCAAAGTAGCGGAAGGGGAAACGGTCGCCGAACACGATGGTTTTGCGCTTGGCGTTATTCATCACATCTTGGAACGCCGCATCCAGTTCATCCAGTTCGCTCAGGTAAGCCGCGGTGTTTTGCTGATAGGCGGAAGCATTTGCGGGATCAGCCTCGCAGAGGGCGGCGGATATTTTCTGAACAATCAATTTCGAGTTTTGGGGCGAAGTCCAGACGTGCTCGTCATATTCCGGCCCCTCAGGCTCATTGGAGTCGGCAGGTTCTTCTTCCTCCTCTTCCTCTTCTTCCATGCCTTCAACGATTTCTTCCTCGACGACCTCTACACAATCCATCAAGGCAACGATTTTCATTTTACTGGTGTCCATCGACTCCAGCACCTCGTTCACCCACTCGTCGGATTCCCCGCCGACATAGAGAAATAAATCGCAGTTTTGGATTTTGATGATGTCCTGCGGGGTAGGCTCAAAGGAATGGCTTTCGGAAGCCGGGGGCAGGAGCATGGTCACGTCGGCCTTGTCTCCTGTAATTTCGCGTGTAAAATCATAGGGCGGGAAAATCGTGGCGACGACACTGATATTCTTCTCGCCGTCGGTGGATAAGGTATTTTCGGCGGGCTTGTTGAATCCGTCGCAACCGGTCAAGGTCACGGCGACGAGCAGCACCGCGAGTATAAATAAAATAAATCGCTTCATATGAGTAAAACCTCCGTTTATTTTTATCTGTAGGCATAAAAATACCAGGAACCGCTGGCAGCCGCTTGAAAAAGGCGCAACAACCCCTCAAACGGGCACAACACTTCCTTACGAAGGTTATTTCAATTATTTAATCGGACTTTTAAGCTGACCAGGGTATAAAAGCTTATATGGCAAGAAATATGCTCTAAAGCAGAAAGGACGGCAAGCAGGCTCCCCAACCCAAGCGCGGAGCCGGCCAAAGGCGTGGAAAGTTGTTTGAGCAGATTCCCAGCAGCCATCATGTGGGTGCAGGTCGCACAGCTTCCGTCCGCACCATTGTGATCGTGCTCATGATTGGCATGGGTCAGGATAAAAGCGGCTGAAAGCAGGGATGCGGTAATAAAGAGGATGCATACAGCCAAGGCAATCAGCCTTACCGCCGGCCGCGCCCCGCATCGTTTATACTGCGCTGAATGGATGTCAATTGTAGTACAGCACATAACTGCCCCTACTCCCAACGTATATTAAGATTTATCAGCCTGGCCGGAGCGGAGCGCATCGTTATTGCTATCTCTTAAGGCTTTTGGCCGAGATCAGCCAGGGAGCCGGAAACGGCTCCACCATTTTTTTGCTGTTGACTCGCGATACCTCTATATGGATTGCTTCCGTGCGCTCCAGACCGTTTTCCTTAAACAATGCCGGAAGAGAGGTTAGTACTTCGAAGTCCAAAGTGTAGATCACAAAATCCATGGCCGGATTGACGGCCAGCAGATTCTTTATTTCACTGCCTATCCGCGGCGAACCCACAATAAACGCTATGTCCGGCACCGGCAGCTCATCCAGGATGCCGTCCTGCAGAGACTCAACGATTATCACATTGCTCAGGCCAAATTTCTCAACATTGCATTTCATGGTATTCCAATCCCTGCGGTCATATTCCACAGCGATGACAGTGCCCTCAGCAGCGATAATGGCGGCTTCCACCGCGATGCTCTCACCTGAAATTATAACTATATTATCCTGGTCCCGCAGGTTGAGCTTATTCATTATGACAGCCCGAACTTCCCGGCACACATACTGAACCGATCCGCAGGAGAAACGGCTGTTCTCCATGCCTATCTGATAATTCGTGGCAGCGTTGGGATTC
>NZ_DIPG01000131.1:0-141 GCF_002426325.1 Syntrophomonas sp. UBA5494
CAGCTGCAAAAACAATTAGCCTCTTTAGGGTTTTATCTGGGTCCCACCGGTGTTGACGGCAGGTTCGGCCCGTATACCCTGGAGGCAGTGCAGGGAGTTCAGTCGGCTTCGGGCCTTCCTATCGACGGCGTGGTGGGAGAT
>NZ_DIPG01000131.1:222-622 GCF_002426325.1 Syntrophomonas sp. UBA5494
AGAGATCAAATCGCTTTTTGGTCCAGCCAACCTGCTTTCAGCCCTTACCTGCAGACCGATCATTTCGCTCCCTGGGAATTCAAATGCCGCCACTGCGGCAGCCTGGGCCGCGGGATGTCCAAAGCCCTGCTGTTGAGGCTCGAAGCCCTTTATGTGAAATTGGGCTCAGTCCCCATCTGGGTGACTTCAGGTTATCGCTGTCCGGTGCACAACAGCAGGCTTTCAGGAGCCGCTGCCAATTCGCAGCATATGTATAATACCGCAGCTGACATTCAGGTCAGCGTTGCCCCTGCCGCCGTAGCCAATGCGGCCGAAACCATTTTCGGGGACGGGGGGCTGGGACGCTATTCCAGTTTCACCCATGTGGATGTGCGCGGTTATCATGCCCGCTGGTAGTAAC
>NZ_DIPG01000131.1:724-2183 GCF_002426325.1 Syntrophomonas sp. UBA5494
ATGCCCGCTGGTAGTAAATAAGAAGAGGGCCGCTATGAGAAACAGTCAGCATCATGCTCCTCAATCCCGGCCCTCCGTTTTGTCTCCCGCAAAATCTTCTCAGGCCCAACTCTTTAAACCTGATCGCCTTCTTCACCCAGCGGTGTTCGGGGGTCCCTGAAAAACGTCCCCATGCTCTTGCCGATCAACTTTCCTTCGCTGTTATGAAACTCGGCTTCCACTACCGCCAGGGTCTTGCCGGGATGCACCACCCGGGCCTCAGCATTTAACTCGGTCCGGGCATAAACCGGCGCTATATAATTGAGCTTCATTTCTGCAGTCCTGTAAATATGGCCGCAAGTCGATGCCGCCAGACTCATAACCGTATCAGCTATGCTGGCAATAGCCCCCCCATGCACCCGCTCTCCCTTGGTGGTGTACCTGAGGTCGGTGACCATCCTCAGACCGGCGATTCCCTTGCCCAGATAAGTAACTTCAAACCCCATGGCCTGATGACAGGGCTGACGGTGGTACTGGTCGCACAGGAGTTCAAATATCTCTTGATCGAGCCCCCTGTTTTCAGCTTTGTAGCAATGCAAAATATATTCCCCCCGTATTTTGGTATACATTTCTAATTATATATCTGTTGTGGGCCGGAGATAAATAACGCTTTGACGGATGTGGGAACAATACGATTCGTTTCTCAAAAAACCCGTGCGCAAACTACTGATTTGCCGGCAAACCATCCAGGATTGGTCTTGCTCCTTAGAAAATTCACTTGGTAGAATTGGGTATGTTTCAACTATTAATGTTACTATAATAAATAAATATCGTTGACATAGGAGGCGGAAATGATGCAGCGCGAAGCGGTCCTGGCGGCCATAAGAGAAAAGCAAGGTCAATGGGTGTCAGGCGGGGCCCTGAGCAAAGAACTCGGGGTGAGCAGGACTGCGGTCTGGAAGCAGGTGAAGATTTTGCAAGCGGAAGGATACGCAATAGAGACCTCTCCCAAAAAGGGATACCGCCTCACCGTTGTGCCGGATATACTATCTGCGGCGGAAGTTGTCTCCGGATTGCAAACACAAGTGTTGGGGCGGGAGAATTACTTCTATTTTGCGGAGATAGATTCCACCAACAACCATGCCAAAGAACTGGCTGCCAAAAACTCCCCCGAGGGAACGATAGTGGTGGCGGAACGGCAAACCGCAGGACGCGGGAGAAGAGGCCGGGCATGGCATTCCCAGCCCGGACAGGGCATTTACATGTCCCTGATTATGCGGCCGCCCCTGTCCCTAAACCAGCTTTCCCGGGTGACACCGTCCATCGCCGTGGCTGTCGCAGAGACCCTGGAGAAGCAGCTGGATTTAAAGCCAGGCATCAAATGGCCCAATGATGTACTGATAAACGGGCGTAAAATCGCGGGTATATTGACCGAAGCGGTAACTGATATGGATGGCATAGAATATATCATTATCGGCAT
>NZ_DIPG01000131.1:2360-14140 GCF_002426325.1 Syntrophomonas sp. UBA5494
CCCGGGAAGAAGTTAAACATCCGGTTTCCCGGGTCAAACTGCTGCAGGAACTCTTGCTGCAACTGGAGAAACGCTATCGGCAACTAACCGGCGGAGAATTTTCCCTAATTTTAGAGAGATTCAGAGAGCTGTCCGTAGTGATAGGCCGGGATATAAAGCTTGACAGCGTCAACGGCGTGACTGCCGGCAGGGCTATCGATATCGACAACAACGGCTTTCTGACGGTTCGCGACGTTATGGGCAATATCCATAATGTAATGTCCGGGGAGATATTCTTGAAAGCCCCCCGTGACAACCATAAATAATTGTTAACCTTATTGACCTGATTTGGTTGACAATAATTCCAGGCTTATACTATATTATTTTTAAACCTATCATACAGGAGGCCTGGATATGTCCTCATCAGCTTCTAGTTCCTTGCGCTCAATGGTCTACGCTTCCATGTTCGGGGCCATGACCGCCATCGGGGCATTTATAGTGATTCCCCTGCAGCCCGTCCCCTTTACCCTGCAGACATTTTTTACCGCCCTGGCCGGCACTTTGCTGGGCGGTTACGCCGGGGCCCTGAGCCAGGTTGTATATGTTCTCCTGGGCTCTATCGGCCTGCCGGTTTTCGCCGGCGGCAAGGCCGGTCTGGGGGTTTTGTTCGGACCTACCGGAGGCTATCTCATCGGTTTCATCGCCGGGGCATATGTCATCGGCAGAATAATGGAAGCCCGGAAAGACGCCGGTTTGTTTTATACCGCCATGGCTATACTGGCCGGCGATCTGGTGATTTACACCGTGGGGACCGTTCAGCTTTCCCTGGTCGCCCACCTGCCCCCCTTGAAGGCCATACTGGTGGGCGTGGCGCCATTCGCGGCTGCTGAGGCAATTAAACTCCTGGCGGCCGCGATGCTGACCGTCAAGCTGAAGAATAAGCTTCCGCTTAGGGGATAAGTTCATGATAAGAATAGAGAATTTAAGCTATACTTATAAGCCGGAAACGGCGCCTTCCTTGCACAACATTAATCTGTGTATAGGGGAAGGCGAACATATCGCCCTCATCGGACCCAACGGCTGCGGCAAAACCACCCTGATAAGGCACCTCAATGCCCTGCTCCTGCCTACCGGGGGTGAGGTCTCCATCGACGGCCTTAAAAGCCATGAACAGCGTAATCATTCCGAGATAAGACGCAAGGTGGGCATGGTTTTTCAGAACCCGGACAATCAGATAGTAGGAATGAGCGTAGAAGAGGATGTGGCCTTCGGTCCCGGTAACCTTCGTCTGCCCGCTGCCGAAGTTCGGCTGAAGGTGAGCAAAGCCCTGGAGATGGTAGGCCTGAGCGGTTTTGAGAAACGCGCGCCAGTCACATTATCGGGCGGGGAGAAACAATTGCTGGCCCTGGCCGGTCTGCTGGCAATGGACCCTGGCTACATCGTTCTGGATGAAGCCACCTCCTCCCTGGATGCAAACAGCAAAGAGAAAGTCCTGGCTATACTGAAAAAGCTGCAAAATCAGAATATTACAGTTATCCAGGTCACTCATAACATGGAAGAGGCCCTGCGGGCTGACCGGGTCATGCTGATGGCCGGCGGGCAAATCGTCGCCGACGGTCCCGCCTTCCAGGTCCTGGCTGAAAGGGAGCGGCTGAAATCGATGGGCCTTGCTCCCCCGGTTATCGTGGAACTGATGGCCAGGTTGGAAGCATACGGACATACCCCCGGGAAACCGGTCATAACCGTTGATGATGCCGCCGGGGAGATAAATTCCTGGCTTACGCATGAAGCAGCGGTTGACGAAGACTATGCGCCCCGGAGGACAGGCGGCTATGCATGATTTAGGGCAGTATTTACACCATGAATCAGCGCTGCATAGAAGCGATCCGCGGGTTAAACTGATCGCGGTGCTGGCCTTGAGCCCGGTGATTCTCCACATTGAGGTTCCCGGCCTGATTATGGTGGGGGCATTGATCCTGGGGGCCGCCCTTATGGGGAAAATAGGTCCGTTTGAGCTTTTCCGCACAACCCGGCCGGTATGGCCTTTCTTTATGATGCTGTTCCTGGTCTATATATTGTTTACCCCGGGCACTCCCCTGGCGCCCCTGGCTTCCTATTCAATCAAGATCAGCTATGAAGGGCTTCATCTGGGGGCATCTCAATTATTCAGATTTGTGCTGCTCATCCTGGCGGCCTCGCTCCTGACCATGACCACCTCGCTCACTGAAATCACCATGGGTCTGGAACACCTCTTAAGGCCCTTAAGGATAGTGAGGATATCTTCCCACAATATAGCGCTGATGGTGAGTATGGCCTTGAGATTCATCCCCCTGCTGCAGCACGAACTGCAGCAGATACAAACAGCCTCTGCGGCCCGGGGCGCCGATTTCAGATGCGGAAGCCCGCTTGATAAGATTCGTCTGACGGTATACCTTGCAACTCCTTTAACATTGAACATCATACGGCGCTCCGATGAGCTGGCGGAAGCCATGGAAGCGCGGGGGTATCGGCCCGGCCCCAGAACCTACCTGTGCGAACTGGCCTTCAGCAGAAGCGACTATTATGCCCTGGGCTTTATTGCAGTCATTATCATGTTCTTATGGTACCTGGGGTGAATGTTACAGTATTTTTCTCAGTAAAAAAACGGTGTATGGCGGATGATTTAACCCCATACACCGTTGCTTTTTATTCTTTGCCTGATGTTGCTTCCATACATAAAATTCTGTCCCGCAAAATCGGAGGCCTTTATAAAATCCGGTTGCTGCGGCGCCATATCTTCATCTCCGCTGCGCTCTTGACCAGCTCTTCTCTAAACTGCGGATGGGCGATGCTGATCAGGGCTTCAGCCCGTTCATAGGTAGACTTGCCCTTCAGGTTGACGATGCCGTATTCGGTGACCACATAAGAAGTGATGTTCCGGGGTACGCTTATAGCCGCGCCTACCGGCAAGGTGGGGACAATCCGCGAAATGAGACTCCCGTCCGGGCCGGCAATGGTGGAACTCAGGCAGATAAAGCCTTTGCCGCCATTGGCTTCATAGGCCCCGATGATAAAATCCAGCTGCCCGCCGGTTCCGGTGATCTGGCGAATCCCGGAGGACTCGGAGCATACCTGGCCATACAGGTCAACCCCGATGGCGTTGTTAATGGCCATAACATTATCGTTCCTCTTGATCACATCGGGGTTATTGGTATAGTCCACCGGGAAGCTGGCGCAGACCGGGTTGTTATCCAGGAAATCGTATAATTTATTGGTGCCCATGGCGAAGGTATAGACCATCTTCTCCTTGTCCAGCTGTTTACGCCGTCCGGTGATTCGCCCCGCTGCGTACATATCCACATAAGAGTCGACCAGCATTTCGGTGTGTACGCCCAGGTCTTTCAAATCGGAATCGGCGATCATAGCCCCGATGGCATTAGGCATGGCGCCTATGCCCAGCTGCAGGCAGCCTCCGTCAGGGATCTCATTGACGATGATTTCCGCCACCTTCTGGTCTGTCCCATTGGGTTTGATTTCGGGAAGCTGTAACAAGGGACGGTGGTCTCCCTCAACCAAATAGTCTATCTGGGAGATATGCAGCATCTCAAGATTGCCCCCCAGACAGCGGGGAACGGAATTATTCACTTCTGCGATTACGATCTTGGCGGTGCGGGCTATATAAGGAGTGCAAGAATTGGCCGCACCAATATTGAAAAATCCGTGCTTGTCCATGGGCCCGACCTTCAGCATAGCCACATCAATCGGTATGAACCCGCGGGTATACCAGGAAGGCATTTCGTGATAGTGCAACGGGATGTAATAGCACAGGTTCTGGTCGTGCAGCTTGCGGCTGGCGCTGCTGAAATGCACGTCGCTATAGATGAAGTGCTCCTGTTCAGGGTCCACTTGCACCACCTGGGGAGCAAACGGGCAGGTAGTAACGCGTACCTTGACCTCGAACAATTCTTCCTTACGCCGGGCCAGGGCGGCATCGAGCCATTGCGAGATCATAACGAACTCACCATATAGTACGCTGTCACCTGATTTGACACATTTCACGGCCTCATCGGCACTGACCAGCTTGCGGCTGTACTCTTCAACGTAGTTCATTTTCCCATCTCTCCTCCTCATTTGAACCGCATGCCGAACCGGGGCGTCCGGGCCTCATTCAGCCCAAGTATACCTGGTCGATTAACCTTTTGAGGGAAACAGCGCATACCAATCTCTACACTTGGCCAGTGCTTTTATCTTTGGATACGCTGTCGTCACGAGTTGCTATAATCGGGTTTTGCGGTCACTTCGATAATTATTTCACTATGTCATGGTTCGACAGTAATCTGCAAACTCCTGCCATCTTCGCTGGTGAGATGGCAGGTTTAATATAACTGACATGCCAAGCTTTTGTTGAATTGGGATGGGAACTTTCTTTGGAGCTGACGGGCCATTCCTGGGGCGGTTTCTGTTTCGCCCTCCTTTCTCCCTGTGATATTTACTTAATCAGATGCTATTAGTGAACACAGTTAAGACTGATATGAATAGTATGATGTATATTCTATTTTCACTGCAGGAGGAGTAACTGGATGCATCTGGCTACGGTAATTGAGCTTGCCAGCCAACGTTATCCTCGAGCTGAAGCAATTATTGATGGTTGCAGGCGTTTTACCTATGAAGAATGGAATCAGAGAATCAATTCGGTTGCCTGGGGATTGAGGAGACTCGGCCTCAAACCCGGGGAACGCATCGCCATTTGTGCGAGAAACAGCGAACCGGCCATAACCGCATACTTTGCGGCTCATAAGGCCGGATTAACCGCCGTACTCTTGAGCACGCGCTGGAAAAATACCGAGATAGCCCATGCCTTAAATGATGCTGAAATCCGCTTAATATTCCACGACGAAACCACTTCTGCCCAGGTTATCAATGCCCTGCCCTCCAGCCGCCATAATGCTGCCGCTGTTCCGCTAGACATGGAGGTCTTTCATACTGCGGGAAAGACGACTTTTAGCCACTTAACAGCATATCCCCGCGGCTATCCGCCGGAAATCACACGAGATGACGGCTCCGTGGGCACTATTCTATATACCTCCGGGACTCTGGGCAGGCCTAAAGGTGTACAGAGAACGCATCGCAGCGATTATTATGCCGCTTTGGCCTTGATTATCCAGCACCGCTGGACCCCATTCGAGCGGACCCTGGGCGTTATGCCTTTCTTCCATACCATGGGGCTGCACTGTTTGCTGAGCATGGTGGTTCTCAATGGCCTTGCGGTAGTTTTGCCGAATTTCGATGCCGCGCTTTGTAGGGACTGTATCGAAAAGGAACGGCTGACCGCACTTTATCTGGTACCGACGGTTTATTATGACCTCACTGCGCAGTCAGATTTCGATACCAAGAGACTGAGCAGTATAAAAAAGCTGGCCTTTGCAGGTGCGCCCATGTCCCAGCCTTTAGTCGAACAATGCTTTAGGACTATCAATCCTGAAGTCTTCGTCAATCAGTACGGCAGTACCGAAATGCATGCCATCACTATTAATCCAGATCTGAGAAGCAAGCCGGCTTCATGCGGCCGGCCCGCACTGCACAGCCATATCCGGATCGTAGCTGCGGAAGCTTCCAGAAAGGTTTTGCCCTGTGAAGAAGTCCCTCCCGGGGAAGTAGGAGAAATAATCGTTCAAGCCGATTCCCCCCAGGCCTTTTGCGGGTATTTGAACCGGCCGGACGCCAATGAGCGTTCCATAAGAGAGGGCTGGTATTTTACCGGCGACCTGGGCTGCCTGGACGAGGAAGGCGACTTGTTTTTTAAGGGAAGACTGGATGACATGATAATAAGCGGCGGCGAGAACGTTTACCCTCAGGAAGTCGAGGCGGTGCTGCTGTCGCATCCGCAGGTAAGTGACGCTGCGGTAGTGGGACTTCCAGACGAACGGTGGGGAGAAAAGATCACCGCAGTGATTGTTCCCGCAAGCCTTGATCTTGACGATGCTGCGCTCGATGAGTTCTGCCTCGCCTCCTCCGGTCTTCCCCGCTTTATGCGGCCCAGGCAGTATATTTATGTAAACGAAATCCCCAAATCACCGACCGGCAAGATATTGCGTTCCAGGATAAGGAGCCTGTTGCTGCCGCAGTTGAACGGATAAAAGGATATTTTTATAAAATTTGAGATTCTAAAAAAGAAGGGATGTTCTTATGGAAACCACACGATTGGCGCACTTTGAGCTTCCGCCTCAATGGTCGACAATGAGGAAAACCGAGAAAATTGAAAGGGAGCTGGGCAAAAAATTTATACACATGGAGAAAGGAGACTACATTTCGCCTGAATTCAAACCGCCTGAGGAGGCCATTGAGGCCGTCAGGGACTCGGTGAAGAGCGGAAAGGTGAGATATTCACCAGGCCCCGGCATTCCAGAGCTCAGAGAAGCATTGGCCGTAGAAATGAGCAGCCGGGGAAGGGACACCAAAGCGGAAGAAATCATTGTCACCCCGGGGGCTAAGTTTGCTATTGCGGCGAGTTTCCTGCTCTTCCTGGATGCCGGCGACGAGGTGATAATGCCTGACCCGGGATATCCGCCCGATGAATTCTGGGCCAGGTACCAGAAGGCGGTTATCAAATATTTAAGATTTGAGGATCCCCGCCGGGTGGATGTCGAGCATATGGATAGGCTCATTACCCCCAAAACCAAACTGGTCGTATTCAATACCCCCCAAAGGCCTAATGGACAATTGATTGAGAACACTGCAGAGATTGCCGAAGTTTTGTTGAGACACCCTCACGTGACCATCGTCTCCGACGAGATATTTGCCAGGGTTGTTTTTGAGCCCTTTAAGCACCAGTCGCTTTCCTACTATACAGAATTACGCGATCGCACCGTGGTTATCGACACCTTTTCCAAAGGGTTTGTGATGACCGGCTTCCGTATCGGTTGGGTGACTGCCCCGGAGCATATCGCCAAAAATTATGACATATTAGTCCAGAACAGCTGCACCAATGTTTCAACCATTATTCAAAAAGCTGCTCTGGCGGCATTGACCGCACCTGAAAGTTATTCTAAAGAACTGATCCGCACCCTGCAAAGAAAACGCGATATAGCCTGGAATATTCTATCCGCTTCCAAGAGCCTCAGAACTGAAAACGCCCAGGGCGCATTTTATCTGTTGCCCAAACTGCCTCATGGCTTAGATGATGAAAAAATAGTGGATCTGCTATTAGACCATGGAGTGGCGGTTGTTCCCGGGTCGGCTTTTGGAGCGGGGGGAGCCGGCCATATCCGTTTGACTTTTTCGCTGGAGGATGAAGCCCTGGCGGAGGGGGTACAGCGCCTGGTCGATGTGATCGACGGCCGGCAGTAAGGGCAACTATATGAGAGACCTGAAAAAATCAGGCATTAAACTCCCTTCAGCATGGTTTTGAAGGGGTGACTTGGGGGAAAGCGGGATGAAACGTGTTAATCCGCCGGGGGCAACTGTGGTTATGACCTCCTGACTGCGTTGCTCCTCATTCCCGCGCTTCCTGGATTCAACGCTACAAGGGCTTTTTGAAAAGGGTTTAAGTACTGATTTATTATGAACGCTGCCGAAAGGAAGGATGTAGATTTTGTCTATTAATGATTTGCCGGGCTATGAACAAGTCCCCCGGGAACACCGGGACTACCAAATCGACTGGCTGCACCCCGATGATATCGAACAGATTGTTGCACTGGAAACCGGGTTCTTCCCTGAGCCTCTGACTATAACAAAGCTGACTCAGTTGATTCAAGAACCGCACACCTGTTATATAGTGGTCAGAGATGGAAAACAAGTCATAGGCTACATAGGTTTTCAGTACTTTTTAGCTGCGGCCCACACCATAAGTATGGCGGTGCACGCCGGCTACAGAAGGGAGGCCCTGGCCACCGTCATCCAGAAAACCGCCGATGCTGTAGCCAAAAAGCACGGCGCCAGATGGTTCACCGGCGAAGTCAGGGTATCGAATGAACCGCAGTTGAGATTTCTGAGAGGATTGGGCTGGCATGAAATAGGGAGGTGTGAAAACTTCTTCAAAAACGGAGAGGATGCCATCGTGGTATGGAACTGGTTATAACAATCATTCTAAGTTCGAAAAACTACCAGGGCCCCATTAATAATGATAATTAGCCCGCCGACCACGGTGAAAACCGTAATGGCTTCCTGAAACAGAAAAGAGCCGGTTAAGGCGGCCACAAAAGGGGTCAGGTAAGATAAAGCCACCACATGCTGCATACTCACCGTTTTCAAACCATCATAATAGACGATATAGGCAAAAGCTGTGTGCACTAACGAAATGATCAAAACCATGGCAATGGTATTGAAATCAATAACACTCTTTACTCTCATGAATGGGAACAAACAGATGGTAGCGATAAGCATCTGGTAATAGACGAAAGTAATGGATTGAATGTTGATTATTCTGGCTATGACAGCGATAACAGCCAGTAAGAAGGCCCCTATCAAAGCATAACTGATTCCGGTTATATCCGTATAAGAAATATGGATCAAAGCAGGCGCAAGCAGCACTCCCACACCGAGCACCGCCAGGACAAGAGCAAAGATGTATCTGCCCTGCATTTTTTCACCCAGTAGCAACGCGGCCAGCAGAACCATAAACAGCGGCTGCATATTATACGGGAGTACGGCATTGCTCAGCGAAGTTAAATGAATAGCATAAAAAAACAAGAGAATATCCAGAGTAAAAAGCACTCCCGCTAAAACGATCAAAGGGCCGTGCCGGGTATGCAGTAAAAGCAAGCGTTCCCTGCGGGGCAGTATCAAGAACAGGGCTATGGCAGCGATTAATACCCGGTAAAAAGCCAGTTCTAAAGGAGTAAGCCCGCTCCACCGGGTAAATGCCCCAATAGTCCCCCAGATGAAAGCCGCCGCAAATATTTCCAGGTACCCCAGCTTAATTCCCATAAAAACCCCCTGCTAACTGATTATGTCAGCGGGGGTTTTTATATGTTAATTCCCATATGGGCATATTGTCTTTTTTTATCTATATACTGTTTCAGGTGGTTAAAATGGCCGGGAAAAAAAGCAGACGCCTCAATCGCTATTATATACTTGCGGGGCTGATCTCTCTATTAGTAATAGCCGGATATCTGGGCGGAATCAACCGGGTCAGTGCAGGGGTATTTTTTAAGGATATTTACCTGGGAGGCCAAACCCGGCAAGAGGTGGGAGCAACCCTGCACGCTGCCCGGTTTACTTTCATCGGGCCGGAAGGTCAGGCAGTATCTGTCCCTTTAAAAGAGATGGGGATAGAGCTTGACTATGAACAGATATTTCAGTACGGCTGTCAGCTAAGTTCAGGACAGCCCTGGTTTCAAAAATATTTTTACTTTTTGCGAATTGAACGGGAAAAGGTGTTTGTTCCGTTTAAGTACCGCATCGATGAAGAGCTGCTGCTGCAAAATATTGATTTACTGGTTTATAAACTAAGCGGCAAGCCGGAGAATGCGTATTTTAAAGTTGATGCCAATGGCCAGGCCGAATTGATACCTGAAAGGTTCGGCTACAGTTTTAATCATGATGATATAGAACAAGCCATACGGGAAAACCTGGCTCAAGCACACAGTCCACTTGAAATCATTACCCCTTATGCCCAAAAAAACGCCCCCCGGATAACTATCTCTTCTCTGCAGGAAAAGGGGATCGAGCAGCTCATGACCTCTTTTACCACCAGTTTTGACGCTACCCTTGAGACCCGGGTACACAATATCCGGCTGGCATCATCCAGAATAAACAATTACTTGCTGGAACCCGGCAAAGTCTTTTCTTTCAATGGCCTCATCGGCAACGCGACAGCAGGAAAAGGCTATAAACCGGCCAATATAATAATCGGCGGGCAGCTGGTCCCGGGGATAGGAGGAGGGCTTTGCCAGATTTCCTCCACATTATATAATGCCGCACTGCTGTCCAACCTGGAAATCGTGGAACGCCACAGCCACCAGCTTACCGTACCGTATATCGAACCCGGCAGGGACGCCACTGTCTGTTATCCATACAAAGATCTGTCCTTTCGCAATAATAAAGACCATCACATTTTGATTACCACGGAGGTGGTTGACGATCGATTAACCATCCGGTTCTTTGGAAGGCCGCTAAATGAGAGAGTAGAAATAACCACCCGGGTTTTGAAAACATTTCCCCCTCCGCCGGGGAGAAAAGCAGACTCCAAATCAGGCCAGGGAACAGAGGACGAAATGGTAGGCTATCCCGGCTATCTGGTTGAAGTCTGGAAGACGGTTTACCGGGGGGATGAAAAAGAAGCTGAGGTGAAGCTCTCGGTTGACAGGTATTCGCCCTTCGAGATGAAAAAAGACCATTAATTATATCTGAGAAATAAGTTGTTGGCGGCGTTTCCCGCGAAGCAGTCATGGCTCGTTCCGGGTGTAAATCCGGGGAACCCTGGCCTGAATCAGAACCATATATTCGTAGTTTATAAACCCGCAGATTATTTGGGCTATTTCCTCAATGGTTATTTCCTCATCCCCCTGCCGCCCTATCAGAACCGCCTCTTCACCAATCTCGAGCTTCCCGGGAATATCGGTTACATCTACCATACACTGATCCATGCAGATAGTGCCTATTACCGGGGCCCGCTTGCCTTTGACCAGTACCTCCCCCCGGTTGGACAGCAAGCGGTTGTAGCCGTCTCCGTATCCCAGCGGAAGGGTGGCGACAAGAGTTTCCCGCCGAGTGGTAAAAGTCCGGCCATAGCTTATGTTCTCCCCTGCTGCGATCCTCTTAACAGAACCTATCTGAGCCTTCAAAGCCATAACCGGTTTCAGGGGCAAGCGGTCCTGAAATTCCGGGTATGAGCCATAAAGAATAATCCCCGCCCTCACCATATCCAGGTGCAATTCTTTATAATAGACCGTGCCTAAGCTGTTGCATATATGTTTTACAGGGATCGCCACTCCCCTCTCTTCCAGGCTCTTTACCACGTAATTGAATTTTTGGAATTGTTCCATGGTAAATGAATAACCGGCATGATTTCTTTCGTTGGTATAGGGGCAATGAGTATAGATGCCTTCGATAAATAAATTAGGCATCTCAGCCATCTCGGCAATCGTATCTACAGCATTCTTTGCAGGCGGAAAACCCAGTCTTCCCATCCCGGTATCTATCTCGACGTGAATACCGGCTTTTTGGTTCATTTTCCGGGCAGCCCTGGATAATGCCCGGGCTTGTTCCCTGCAATAAACCGTCTGGGTTATGCGGTGCTCAATCAGCAGCCGGGAATATTCAAAGGGAGTGTACCCAAACACCACGATGGGCACCTGCGGCTGCCTTTCCCGGATAAAGATAGCTTCATCCAGAATGGCAACCCCAAACATATCGATGCCCTCTTCCAGCAGTGGGCCGACGACCCCGGCAATACCCGTACCATAGGCATTGCTTTTTACCACCGCCATTATCTTGACCCGGCTGCCTATCAGAGCCCTGATTTGTCTAACATTAAAGGCCAGATTATCCAAACTGATCTCAGCCCATACCGGCCTGATGTATTGCACCAGCTCACCCCTCATAATCCGCTTGGACTCATTATCTATTCATCTGCTGAAGCCATAACTGTTGTTATGTAAAGATATGGCCTGATTGAAGATATTAAAACCGTGAGTTATTGGAAGGGACGGGTGAGGAAGTGTAAAGATAGAAAGGCACCTGCCACCTCCTGGTAGATGCCATGGCTGGCATCAGAAAACAGCAAGCCCCTCCATATCGGTGGGGACTTAATGATTATGGAGTGATGGCCGGGCTTGAGCCGACCTCCCCACAGTATATTAATTGAAACTCACAAGTCCTCC
>NZ_DIPG01000131.1:14425-17734 GCF_002426325.1 Syntrophomonas sp. UBA5494
TAAAAGCATGGCGCGAAAATCCGCGCCATGCTCAAACATTAATCTATGGGATCGAACATATCTTTGGTAGCGCTGCATACCGGACATATGTCGGGTGGTTCAGGTCCCTCGTGCACGTAGCCGCAGACCCGGCATTTCCAGCGATTGCCGCGTTTTTTCCCGCTGCTGTCCCGGCCTAAACTCTGCATTGATTGAGTTGTGTCCACCCGGGGAGCGATGATGATTTCTCCCACCAGAACTCCATCTTTAAAATAACTGCGCTTAAAGTATTTTTCCACCGGATCGTTGACCTCCACTACCCGGCATTGTTCGGGGGGGAGATTGACGTCTCCGATTGAGAATACCTCCATATCAAAAGCAGCCAGCATAGTTGACAGCAGAGGAGCTTTATATTCCAGCCAGTCACCGGCAGCGGCGGCTCCCGCTACCCGTCCCATCTCCAGGGAAACCGGCCACAGACCCACCAGCCTGTCCCCGAACTGGGCGCCGTCCCCGGCGGCATAAATATTGGGCAGGCTGGTGCGCATACGGCTGTCCACCACCACTCCCTGAGCCACTTCAATGCCGGCATCCTGGGCCAGCTCCACATTGGGCCTGACCCCGGTGGACAATAACACCAGATCTGCTTCCAACAGCTGCCCGTCATTGAGACGTACGCCCCGTACCTGACCGTCGCCTACTATTGCTTCAGTACCCAGGCCCAGATACAACTTTACTCCTTTGTTCTCCATCAACTGCTGCAGGCGCAGGGAGGCCGGTTCGTCCAACTGGCGGGGCATCAGGCGCTGGTTGTACTCGACAACCGCTACCTCAACCCCGCTGGAGACCATTTCCCATACCGCTTCCAGGCCCAACACCCCGCCGCCGATAACCACCGCTTTCTTAGCCGGCTTAATGGCTTCCTTTAAGGCCAGGGCATCTTGAAGGCTGCGCAGAGCGTAGACGCCGCGGTTTTCCCGTCCTTTGAAAGGAGGGATGTTGCTGCGGGCTCCGGTAGCTACAATCAATTTGGTGTAAGGGATGCTTTCATTCCGCTCCGTAACCACTGCTTGCTTATCAGGTTCAATCTTCACTATCCGGGTTCCCATCCTCAGTTCCACCCGGTTGTCCGCATACCAGGCCGGATCGAATACATACAGCCGCTTATCGGGAAGATCTTCGCTGAGCAGATCGGATAAAGCCGGCCGGTAATAGGGATGATATTCTTCTTCACTCAGCATGAGGATGGCCGCGCTGCGGTTGCGCTTGCGAATTGATTGAGCGGCCGACAGGGCGGCAATACCCCCGCCGATAATAACGAATTTATCCTGAGTGTCGTTGATAAATTCATCCTCCATGGACTCGCGAACAAAGTTTTCCGGCCCTACTCCACAGGCCGGGCACACCGCAGGCGGTTCAGCCCCGACATGAATATGCCCGCAGACCAGACAGCGCCAGCGCTGCATGGACTTATCCTGCTTCTTATCCAGAATGGCGCGTCCGAAATCCATACCCAGCATGAACGCATCCTCCAGATTGCCTTCCCCTGGTTTGAATCTGACCCGCAAGCCGGGCATAACCTGCATGCGCAGGGCCTGCATGCGGTTTTCTATGCTGGGCACGGCTTCCCCGCTCCATCCATAGGCGCCAAAAGCCATAGCCACTTTATCTCCATGACTTATCGGTGACAAACGGCTGAGCAGCTTCCAGACCTGGGGCAGGGCGTCGCCATTAACGGTATTTGACCCAAGCAGAAATCCGCTGGCATCTAAAAGATCTTCCGCCACCCGGTCCAACAGTTCCGGATCATCAAGCTTGTCTTCTATTAAGCGGTATCTCCTAACATCAAAATCTCCTATGCTGGTGATTCCGTCAACGATGCTGTTGGCCAGTTTTTCGGTAAAACCATAAATACTCAGGTAGGCAAGCACAATCTTGGGCTTGTCGCTTTTAGGAATCGGCGTCCGCAGGGACCATTGCCGGTACAAATCGATATAACGGTCGATATCTTTGCGCAATACCGGACCGTGACCGGGCGCCACCATAGCCAGGGGAAGACCTTTAATCTTATCCAGGGCTTCTAAAACGTATGGCTTGAACGGCCCGATGATGGCGTCAAAGTACTCTTTGTAAGGGGTGAGAAAATTGCTTTCCATTAAATCATTGAAAAGGCGTTCATCCGGGTAGTGGGAGCCGAATGAATCGCAGGTGAAAAGGATCTGGTCCTCTTCCAGATAGGTATAAATGGTGTCCGGCCAGTGCAGGAAAGGAGCACTGATAAAGCGCAAAGTTCTCCCCCCCAATTCCAGCCGGTCGCCGTCATTTACTTCCTGGGCTTTAAACGGTTTATTGGTGATCTCACGCAGAAAAGCGAGAGCGGTTTGACTGCCCAGGACCGTCAAGTTGGGCACCAGGTCGATCAACTTAGCAACGGCTTCAGAATGGTCCGGTTCAGTATGATTCATGATTAGATAATCGATATCAGCAAGGTTTGCAACACTTTTGACATTCTCCACATACTGGTCAAAAAACTTATCCTCGCACACCTCCATCAGCACCGTTTTTTCACTGCCTTTAACCAAATAGGCATTATAGCTGGTGCCGATATCGGTGGTCATGACCGCATCGAAAATCCGCAGTTCGGGGTCGCGCACGCCTACCCAGTAAACATCATCTTTCATTACAATTGCTGTCATAGGCTCATTCCTCTCCTTCATGGATTTCAGCCACTCGGCCGAATTACTGCTCGAGTCAAAATTTGGGTCATACACCCTCATAACATTCCCAGACACTTGATATTTGCGAATACTTTAACAACTTTGCTGCTCTACCTGTATGATGTGGTGTTCTGTTATAGTCTTTGTCCCATTATAATTCACCCGGCCGGAACAAACCAGAGATAAACTCCGGTAGATAGGGAAGTTGCCACTTAGAATGCCGCAGCTCAAGCGCCAGGAATAACAATATTCGAATATGTTATGTGTTACATAGTAATAGAGAGGGCTATGTTCATGAAAACAAAGATTGAATTAAACTCAAAGGACGCGAGCTGCCGGCGACTGGGAGTCTATCATCGTCATCATATGGAGTGGCCAGGTTGTCCATATTCTCACCGGCTATGCGGCGTTGTTCGCCGCCATCTGCCATATCACCGAGACGACTGGTCCTGTGCTCTGTCTGGCCATAGCCTCGATCTGTTCGCTTCTGCCTATAGGCCTTCTAAGCCCGATAGGAGGCTTCGGGCGCAAGCGGGTGATGGCCTTGGCACGGAATCGCAGGTATCGTCTCGTTTGCGCTTGCCATCGTTACCCTGGTGGGGCAGGTCAACAT
>NZ_DIPG01000131.1:17877-19087 GCF_002426325.1 Syntrophomonas sp. UBA5494
CGATGGAGAATCGTATAAAAATCGGTGATTTTATAAAATTAACCGGAAGCACCCTAAAAACTATTATTTATTATCACAAGATCGGTTTACTGCCCGAACCGGAGCGCTCTCCGGGCGGATACCGGTTATACGGACCCGCCGAGCTGAACCGCATGCGTTTGATTAAACGCCTGAAATCGCTGGGGCTTGATCTGCAGCGCATCAAAGAAATAATCGGGGATCTTAACAACACCAAAACTATGCGGGAAATCCTGCTGTCACTCCGCATCGAGCTATTAAATGAGAAGAAAACCCTGGAACAACGAGTGGAGAAAATCGATGCATTACTGGGTGAAGACATGGAGCTCTTGAACCAAGATATTTTCGTATCCCCTTCTTTCCAAATGATCACCGAGATAATGGGAACGGATCAAATAGAAAAGTACGCCCGGTCCTGCCCGGAAATCTATGACCAGCACCGTAAATTGTACAGCATCCTGGATGATTTTCAATGGGGCGAGGATTTCCGAGAAGTTTTCCGCATCCTGGCCGAGTATTTTAAAGACCATCCCGACCATTATCAGATGGCTTTGGATTTTGGAGCACGCTGGGCAGAACTGACTAACGTTCCTGAAGATGATCCCCGAATAGATGCTCTGGCCCGCGAATCTGCCCTGCTCCTTGATAAAATGCCGCAGGTGAAGGGACTCATGCTCAGCCGCTCAGGACAGAAAGATCCTTTGAACGGCCTGTATAAGGAGATGGTCGCCGGAGTGTTATCGCCGGCCCAATTAAAATACCAGCAGCTGGTTGAAGAATATCGCAAGTCGAATCAAGAAGACTAAGCTCTTTTGGCTAGTATATTTTCGTTTAAGGGCAAGGAGATAATTTCAGTGGAAGGCAAGACAAATACATCCTCATTTAAAATCTATCTGTTTCCCACGATAATGATGATTGTAATGGGCCTCATTCTGTTTCTTCCCGCTGGGACCTTACGATACTGGCAGGCCTGGATTTATTGGGTGATGTTTTCAGCCGTAACTTTTTTTATTACCGCTTATTTCGCCAAAAGAAGCCCCGAACTACTAGCCAGGCGATGGCAGCATAAAGACCAGGAAACCGTGCGGAAAATACCTGGTTTGTTAAACCTTTTTCCCCTTTTTTATTTCGTAGCCGGTTTTGATTTTCGGTTTCACTGGTCAACGGTGCCGGTTTGGATAGTTATTGCAGC
>NZ_DIPG01000048.1:0-12575 GCF_002426325.1 Syntrophomonas sp. UBA5494
TCACTTCCATTAACAGCTAAATTTAGAAAACAGCGAGTTTCGGTTGGGAAGGTTATTATCCTTCCCAACTAGACACCCGGATACGTGTACAAGTGAAGCCAGCTAAGGAGGTTTAACAAGCGTGAATGGCCAACAGAAAGTAAGGATTAGACTAAAGGCATTTGATCACAAACTGCTTGATCAGTCCTCACAGAAGATTGTGGATACTGCCAAGAAGAATGGATCTAATGTGTCCGGACCTATTCCCCTGCCAACCGAGAAGAGTATTTATACCATTTTGAGATCGCCTCATGTGAACAAGGATTCCCGGGAACAGTTTGAAATGAGGACTCACAAGCGCCTTATCGATATACTGGATCCTAATCCCAAAACAATTGATGCTCTGATGCATTTGGATCTGCCTTCAGGGGTGGACATTGAAATCAAATTATAAAACTTCCCCGGCTGCTTGCAAAACCAGTGGACTAAACAGGTTAGGGAGGCAGTCAGCCAGCTAAGAGAAGTGAAGTTGGAAACCACTTCCAACCTATCACTGAGAATTGACCGACAAGGAGGTAAAAAAATGGCTGGAAATCTGAATAAAGCAATACTTGGCGTAAAAATCGGCATGGCCCAGATTTTTGATGAAGCCGGCAAAGCGGTGCCTGTCACTGTGGTGGAAGCCGGGCCCTGTACGGTATTACAGAAGAAAAACGAAAATATCGATGGTTATAACGCTATTCAGGTAGGTTTTTACAACCTGAAAGAAAAACTGGCCAATAAGCCCATTAAAGGGCATTTTAAGAAAGCTAATGCGAAACCTTTGCGGTTTATCCGGGAGTTTCGCGTTGACAATGTAGACCAATACGAGGTTGGTCAGGATATTCAGGCGGATGTGTTCGAAAGCGGCGAATTGGTTGACGTGGTGGGGATCTCCAAGGGGAAAGGCTTTGCCGGAGGAGTGAAACGCCACAATTTCGCGCGGGGATCCATGGGACACGGATCAAAATACCACCGGCGTCCCGGTTCACTGGCAGCCAAAGGGCCGGCACGTGTTTTTAAAGGAAGAAAGTTGCCCGGTAGGTTAGGCGGGTCAAGAGTAACCGTCCAAGGCCTGAAGGTAGTAAAAGTCTATCCGGAAAGAAACCTGATTTTAATTAAGGGATCAATCCCTGGGCCCAAAAGAGGTCTTGTCACCATAAAGAATTCAGTCAAGGCATAAGCGCCGACAAAGGAGGGTAAATAAGTGCCTAAAGTAGCCATTTATAATATGAGCGGGGCCCAAATCGGAGAGCTTGAATTAAACGACCAGATATTCGGCATTACTCCCAATCAAGCGGTTCTGCATCAATTTATAAAAATGCAATTAAACAACCGTCGGGTCGGCACTGCTTCTACCAAGACACGGGCCGAGGTTCGTGGGGGAGGCAAAAAGCCGTGGAGACAAAAAGGGACCGGGCGCGCCCGGGTGGGAAGCAGCCGCAATCCAGTATGGAGAACCGGCGGGGTCACCTTTGGCCCTAAACCGCGTGATTATTCCTATACCCTGCCCCGCAAGGTAAGAAGGCTGGCTATGAAGTCAGCATTGAGCAGCAAGGTTTTGGACAACAACCTGATCGTTTTAGATGATTTAAAATTCGATCTTCCCAAGACCAAAGCCATGCTTCAAACCCTGGAATCCCTGCAGATAGATAAAAAAGCCCTGGTGGTCGTAGCTGATGTGGATCAGAACGTGATCAAGTCCGCCCGCAACATCCCGGGAGTTAAACCGCTGCCGGTGGATTACATGAATGTTTACGACCTGATGAATTACGATGTCCTGCTCATCACCAAGGATGCCGTTGCCAGGGTAGAGGAGGTATTTGCGTAAGATGAGAGATTACCGGGATATAATCATCAAGCCGATCGTCACCGAGAAATCGATGGGACTGCTGGCTGACAATAAATATACTTTCATCGTCGACAAAAGAGCCAATAAGACTGAGATCAAGAACGCCATTGAGAACATTTTCAATGTCAGAGTCGATAAGGTTTACACCATGATCGTGAAAGGCAAACCGAAACGGCAGGGGCGCAGCACCGGTTACACCCCGGATCGTAAGAAGGCCATAGTGATATTGAAACCCGGCCAGAAGATCAAGCTGTTTGAAGGCATGTAAGCCATCGCCAATGACGTTGCAAGGAGGGACACTAAATGGGCATAAAGAAATTCAGGCCTACCACACCCAGTAGAAGACAAATGACAGTGATGACCTTCGAGGAAATCACCAAAACCGAACCCGAAAAAAGCCTTACCGTTCCCCTGAAAAGCACTGGCGGGCGCAATGCCAAAGGGCGTTTGACTGTCAGGCACCGGGGCGGCGGACATAAACGCTTATACCGCATCATCGATTTCAAGCGGAACAAGGATCAGGTTCCAGCTAAAGTGGCGGCCATCGAATATGACCCCAATCGTTCGGCAAACATCGCTTTGCTACATTATAAGGATGGCAGCAAAGCTTATATCATCGCACCCCAGAATCTGAAAGTGGGGGACACCATCGTATCCGGCAGCGGATCCGATATCAAAGTCGGGAATGCCATGGCCTTAAAGGACATCCCGGTAGGCTCATTGATCCATAATATCGAGCTGCGGCCCGGCAAAGGCGGCCAGTTGGTCCGTTCCGCAGGGACTGTAGCCCAGCTCATGGCCAAAGAAGGCGCTTACGCCCATGTGCGTCTGCCTTCCGGAGAAGTCCGTTTGATACATGTCAACTGCCGCGCTACCATAGGTCAGATTGGCAACCTGGAACACGAGAACATGACTATCGGCAAAGCCGGCCGCTCCAGGTGGATGGGCATAAGGCCGACCGTTAGAGGCTCGGTCATGAACCCGGTGGATCACCCTCATGGCGGCGGTGAAGGCCGGGCCCCCATCGGACGGAAGTACCCGGTGTCTCCGTGGGGCAAGATCGCTATCGGCGGCAAGACCCGCAAGAAAAAACCTTCTGACAAGATGATCGTCAAGAAGAGGAAATAAAGGAGGTCTTTAGATGGCTAGGTCACTCAAAAAAGGACCTTATTGCGAAGAGAAGCTTTTAGCTAAGGTTGAACAAATGAACGAATCCAGTAAAAAGACCGTTATCAAAACCTGGTCGCGGCGCTCCACCATATTCCCGCAGATGATAGGGCATACCCTGGCGGTGCATGATGGCCGGAGACACGTTCCGATATATATTACCGAAGATATGGTTGGCATGAAACTGGGCGAATTCGCACCTACCAGAACCTACCGGGGCCATGCCGGCAAATCTGAAAAAACGAGCCGATCCAGGTAGAAAGGAGGCAGATTAGATATGGAAGCAAAAGCTATTGCACGTTATTTAAGAATATCTCCTTTTAAGGCGCGTCAGGTCGCTGATCTGGTGAGGGGTAAAAATGTAAAAGAAGCGGTCGGGATATTAAAGTACGCCAATAAAAGATCCGCTCCCTTGATCAATAAAGTATTGAAGTCCGCCGTGGCCAACGCGGAGCATAACTACGACATGGATTCCGACGATTTGTACGTATCCGCCATATTTGTAGATGAAGGGCCCACCATGAAGAGAATGCAGCCCAGGGCCTATGGCAGAGCCGATGTAAGACGCCATAGAACCAGCCATGTTACGGTGGTTTTAAAGGAAAGGGAGGTTAAATAGTGGGTCAAAAGGTACATCCTAAAGGATTTAGAATCGGCATTATTCGCGATTGGGATTCCAACTGGTTTGCTGACCGCGATTATACCGAACTGCTCCATGAAGACTATAAAATCCGCAATTACATCAAGGAAAGATTTTATACTGCCGGAGTTTCCAAGGTGGAGATTCAGAGGACCGGCAATCGTGTAAGGGTTACCATCCACACCGCCAAACCGGGTATCATCATCGGCCGCGGCGGGCAAGAAGTCGAGAATTTAAAAGCCGAATTAATAAAGATGACCAAAAAGAATGTCAATATAAATATCCAGGAAATCAAGCGCCCCGAGCTGGATGCGCAGATTGTAGCCGAAAACGTCGCTCAGCAACTGGAAAAGAGGATTTCTTTCCGCAGAGCCATGAAGCAAACCGTAGGCCGTACTATGAGAGCCAATGCCGTTGGCATCAAGATCGCTATTGCCGGACGCTTAGGCGGAGCCGAAATAGCGCGCACCGAATGGTATTCTGAAGGCAAAGTGCCCCTGCATACATTGAGGGCCGATGTTGATTACGGCTTTGCTGAAGCCAATACCACTTATGGCAAGATCGGCATCAAAGTATGGCTGAACCGGGGAGAGATTATGCCTGAGGCTAAACAGCGGCCCAAACAGGCTAGAGTGGAGGAGGCCGAAAGATAATGCTAACCCCAAAAAGAGTGAAGTATAGAAAACAGCACCGTCCCAGCCTGAAAGGCAAAGCCAACAAAGGCCATGAAGTCACCTACGGTGATTTCGCGTTGCAGGCTTTGGAACCAGCCTGGATTACCAACCGGCAGATTGAAGCAGCCCGTATTGCCATCAACCGTTATGTCAGAAGAGGCGGGAAACTGTGGATCAAGATATTCCCCGACCGGCCTCTGACCGTAAAACCGGCTGAGACCCGCATGGGTAAAGGCAAAGGCTCCCCGGAGCATTGGGTAGCCGTAGTAAAACCAGGCCGCATCATGTTCGAACTGTCAGGTGTTAGTGAAGAAGTTGCCAGGGAAGCGATGCGCTTGGCATCCCACAAGCTTCCCATCAAGTGCAGGTTCGTAAAAAGAGAAGAAATGGGTGGTGAGGTTAGTGAAAACTAGCAAAATCAGAGAACTAACCGACGAGGAATTAAGACAGAAGGTTTCGGACCATAAGGATGAGTTGTTTAATTTAAGGTTCCAACTTGCCACCGGACAGCTGGATAACCCTATGAGGATCAATGATGTTAAAAAGAACATCGCCAGGTGCAAAACTATTTTGAGGCAGCGGGAACTGGCCAAAGGCAATAGGTAAAAGGAGGTCAAAGGGTGACTGACAACCAGCATAACAGAAAAGTCAAGGTGGGGACGGTCAGCAGTGACAAGATGAATAAAACCATCACTGTCCGCGTGGAGACTGTCAAACAGCATCCACTGTATAAAAAGACCATCAAAACCAGCAAGAAATATAAAGCCCATGATGAAGACAATACTGCCAAAACTGGCGATGTGGTAAAAATCATGGAAACCCGGCCCCTGAGCAAGGATAAAAGATGGAAATTAATAGAAATCATTCACCGGGCCGAGACCTTACAATAGGGTCTTAAGGTCGAAAGGGAGGTTACACCGTGATTCAACAAGAAACGATGCTGCAGGTGGGCGACAACACCGGCGCCAAAAAGGTACTGTGCATTAAGGTGTTGGGCGGATCAACCCGGAAATATGCCACGGTTGGCGATATCATCATGGCCTCGGTCAAGGAGGCATCTCCCGGCGGTGTGGTCAAGAAAGGCGATGTGGTTAAAGCGGTGGTGGTACGCACCAAAAAGGAAATCAGACGGCCAGATGGCTCCTATATCGCTTTCTCAGAAAATGCCGCTGTGATTATAGATGATAATAACAATCCTAAAGGCACCCGTATTTTTGGGCCCGTAGCCAGGGAACTGCGCGATAGGAACTTTATGAAGATCGTATCTCTGGCCCCGGAAGTCCTGTAAAGATGGAGGTGTAAAAAGTATGAAAATTAAAAAGGGCGACAATGTCCTGGTGGTGACTGGAAAAGATGCTGGCAAAAAGGGGAAAGTCATCAGGGTATTACCCAAGAATAATAAAGTCGTAGTTGAAGGTATAAACAAGGTCAAAAAGCATCAGAAGCCCAGTCGCACCATGCCGCAAGGCGGGATTATCAATATTGAGGCCCCCTTGAATGCCTCCAATGTGATGCTGATATGTGGCAAATGCAATAAGCCTACTCGTGTCGGCAAAGCCGTTCTGGAGACAGAGAGAGCGAGAAAATGCAAAAAATGCGGAGAAATTCTGGACTAAGATTCTCCAGGAAGGGAGGCTAGCTATAGATGGCTAGGTTATATGAACAATATAAACAAGAAATCGTTCCTAAGTTAATGGAAAAATATCAATACAAAAATGTCATGCAGGTTCCTAAAGTTGATCGGGTCATCTTGAATATCGGCGCCGGGGAAGCCGTGCAAAACCCCAAAGCCCTGGATGGAGCGGTAAGTGACCTCACCATCATAAGCGGACAGAAACCGGTCATTACCCGGGCTAAAAAATCCATTGCCGGCTTCAAACTGCGTGAAGGTATGGCAATTGGCTGTAAAGTTACCTTACGCGGGGAGCGCATGTATGAGTTCCTGGATCGATTGATTAATCTGGCCCTGCCCCGGGTAAGAGACTTCCGCGGGGTATCTCCGCAGGCCTTCGACGGTCGGGGCAACTACTCTCTGGGGATTAAGGAGCAGACCATTTTTCCAGAAATCGAGTATGACAAAATCGACAAGATCAGAGGAATGGAAGTGGTGATCGTAACCACCGCCAACAATGATGAGGAAGCCAGAGAACTATTGAGAAGTATGGGTATGCCTTTCAGATAAGGAGGTTAGGGACTAATGGCTAAGAAGGCTCTTATTGCCAAGCAACAGCGTAATCAGAAATACGAGGTTCGTTCTTATAACAGGTGTAAGATCTGTGGAAGGCCGCGGGCTTATATGCGCAAATTCGGAATGTGCCGCATCTGTTTCCGTGAACTCGCACACAAAGGTGAACTGCCAGGGGTTACTAAGGCGAGCTGGTAAGTTGTAATATAAGGAGGTATTTAATATGGTCATGACTGATCCAGTAGCCGATTTCCTGACCAGGATTCGAAATGGCAATATGGTCATGCATGAAACCGTTGAGATTCCCTCTTCCAGGATAAAGCTGGCCATAGCCGCTATTATGAAGGAAGAAGGGTACATCAGGGATTATGAATACATTAAGGACGCTAAACAGGGAGTCATCAGGATTTACCTGAAATACGGTCCTAACAAAGAAAAGGTTATTACAGGCATTAAAAGGATAAGCAAACCCGGACTGAGGGTATATGTGAAAAGGGATGAGATCCCCAAGGTTCTGGGAGGATTGGGAACTGCAGTCATATCCACTTCGCAGGGACTGATGAGTGATAAAAAAGCTCGCAAGATCGGAATCGGCGGGGAAGTACTATGCTATATCTGGTAGCCAAAGGAGGGGTGAGCAATGTCTAGAATCGGCAAAAAACCTATTGAAATACCCGCAGGGGTAAGTGTTGAAATAGAGGCAGGAAAAGTTAACGTCACTGGCCCCAAAGGCACCTTGAGCCAGCATATCCCTGGGCAGATTACGATCAGCCAGGAGGGCAACAATCTGCTGGTAGAAAGACCCAATGACAGCAAGCAAAACCGCGCCTTTCATGGACTGACTCGCGCTCTGGTAGCCAATATGGTACAGGGGGTAAGCGCGGGTTTTGAACGGAAATTAGAGCTGGTCGGGGTCGGGTACAGGGCGCAGCTGCAGGGCAAAAAGCTGGTTATCAACATCGGCTTCTCCCACCCGGTAGAGGTTGATCCTCCCCAAGGCATCGAGTTTGAAGTGCCGGCTGTAACCAGGATTACCGTAAAGGGTATTGATAAGCAATTAGTTGGTAACACCGCTGCTCATATTCGTGCCATCAGAAAACCTGAGCCTTACAAAGGCAAAGGCATTAAATATGAAAATGAAGTTATCAGGCGCAAAGCCGGTAAGTCTGGATCCAGGTAACCTGGAAGGGAGTGATAATGGTTGTTTAAAAAATCCAGCAAGAAAAGCCTCAGGGACAAGAAACATAAGCGTATTCGCCTGAAAATATCCGGTACCAGCGCAGCTCCCCGTTTATGTGTTTATAAAAGCTTAAGCCACATCTATGCTCAGATCATTGATGACAGCAAGGGAGTCACCATGGTATCAGCTTCCACCCTGGAACCTGATCTCAGGGATTTGGCATCTCGTACCAATCAAGAAGCTGCTAAAGAGGTAGGGGCTGCTATCGCCCGCAAAGCCCGGGAAAAAGGCATTACCACAGTAGTGTTCGACCGCAATGGCTACAAATACCACGGCGGAGTTGCCGCCCTGGCTGATGCTGCCAGAGAAGGCGGTTTAGAGTTTTAGGATCAGCAATCAAGCTAGGAGGGAAAGGATGAACGAAAGAGAACAAGCCGCTCCTGAACTGATAGAAAAGGTTGTCAATATCAGGCGGGTCGCCAAGGTTGTCAAGGGCGGCCGCAGGTTTAGTTTCAGTGCCCTGGTAGTGGTTGGAGATGGTCTTGGCAAGGTAGGCACCGGCAAAGGTAAAGCGACCGAAGTGCCTGAAGCAATCCGCAAAGCGATTGAAAACGCCAAGAAAAATATGATCGAGATACCTTTGATCGATGAACGCACCATACCCCATCAGATACTGGGCAGATTTGGGGCTGGTCAGGTCTTGCTGAAACCAGCTTCGGCCGGAACCGGGGTCATCGCCGGCGGACCGGTGCGTGCGGTTTTGGAAGCCGCGGGTATCAAAGATATACTTACCAAGTCGTTGGGTTCTTCCAACTCCAATAACATGGTTCATGCCACTATGGAAGGGCTGAGGAGCCTTAAGAAGGCCGAAGCAGTAGCCCGTCAGCGCGGCAAGACCGTAGATGAGATTACGGGTTAGGGAGGAAATACTTGTGGCTAATATGATTAAGATTACCTGGACTAAAAGCTTCATTGGATGCCCTGAAACCCAGAGACTAACCGTTAAAAGTCTGGGCTTGAGAAAGCTGAATCAGAGTGTTATAAAACAGGATAGCCCTGAAATACGCGGCCAGATCAACAAAGTACAGCACCTGGTGTCAGTAGAAGAAGTAAACGAATAGAACAGGGAGGTTTTAAAGTGAAACTACATGAATTGAAATCTCCATCCGGCGCCAATAAACGAACCAAACGGATTGGCCGAGGAATAGGCTCCGGTCATGGGAAGACTTCCACCAAGGGCCATAAAGGGCAAAAAGCTCGGTCCGGCGGAGGGGTCAGGCCTGGCTTCGAGGGTGGACAGATGCCGTTGCAGAGGCGGATTCCCAAACGGGGATTTACCAATATATTTGGAACTCGTTATGCGATTGTCAACGTTAAAGATTTAAACGTTTTTAGCGATGGCACTGAGGTAACACCGGAGCTTCTCAAGGAGAACGGTATTATCAAGAGCATAAATGATGGCGTCAAGGTATTGGGCGATGGCGTTCTGGAGCGCAAGCTGGTCCTCAAGGTTCACAAAGTGAGCAAGCAGGCAGCAGAAAAAGTCACCGCCCTGGGTGGTAGAGTCGAGGTGATCTAATGCTAGGGTCATTACAAAAAGCAGTTAAAGTAGGAGACCTGAGGCAAAAGCTGCTCTTTACCCTTTTCATGTTTCTGGTTTTCAGATTAGGGGCGCATATACCGGTGCCCGGCATTGACGCGGATGCAGTACAAAAGTTCTTGAGCGGGCAATTGTTCAATTTCTTTGACATCATTTCCGGGGGAGCATTTAAGCGCTTCAGTATATTTGCTATGAGCATCACCCCCTACATCAACGCGTCCATCATCATGTCGCTCCTTACCGTAGTCATTCCCAAACTGGAGCGTCTGCAAAAAGAAGGCGAAGAGGGACGCAAGGTAATTGCCCAGTATACCAGATACGGTACTGTGGTTTTGGCCTTTATTCAAGCCATGGGTATGGCAGTAGCCCTGGGCCGCAATGGTGCAGTTGAAAACAATAACTTCTTTATGTACCTGTTTATCGCTATATGTTTGACTGCCGGCACCGCCTTGCTGATGTGGATAGGTGAAATGATTACCGAAAAAGGCATTGGAAACGGCATCTCGTTGTTAATTTTTGCAGGGATCGTCTCACGTATTCCCAGCCAGATATCCGGGGTTGGGCAGGAATTAGCCGGCGGGATCATCGGTTTTTTCAACATCTTATTGTTTATAGTCCTGGCTTTAGCCATTATAGTGGCCATTATCGCGGTTAATGAAGGGCAGAGAAGGCTGCCGGTGCAATATGCCAAAAGAGTGGTAGGACGAAAACTCTATGGCGGCCAAAGCACGTTCCTGCCCTTGAAGGTAAATACCGCTGGCGTTATCCCGATCATTTTTGCCTTATCACTATTGATGTTCCCGGCAACGATCGGGTCATGGATGGATCCAGCTTCAGGATTCAATGCCTTTTTGAACAATCACTTTCATCAGGGCAGTGCGCTTTACAACCTGATATATGCCTTGCTGATTGTATTTTTTACCTTTTTCTATATCTCGATTATTTTCAATCCCGCAGACGTGGCTGAAAATATCAAGAAATATGGCGGTTTTGTACCCGGCATCAGACCAGGCAGGCCGACTGCGGAATATATCGACAGGGTTTTGACCCGCTTGACACTGGCAGGCGGTGTATTCCTGGCTCTAATCGCAGTCCTGCCCAACTTTATTGTTTATGCCACACATGTGACCAGCCTGGCATTCGGCGGTACATCACTTTTAATTATGGTTGGTGTGGCTCTGGATACCATGAAACAAGTTGAATCCAACCTGTTGCTGCGCAGTTATGAAGGTTTTGTAAAATAGGGAGGCGGCTGGATATGAATTTAATTTTAATGGGACCTCCCGGGGCTGGAAAAGGAACTCAGGCCGATCTTATCAAAGCCTCTTATCCGGTTCCGCATATATCTACTGGAGATATGTTCCGGGAAGCTGTGCAAGAGGGTACCGAATTGGGGTTAAAAGCCAAATCTTTTATGGATAAGGGCCAATTGGTCCCGGATGAGGTGACTATCGGCATCGTGGAAGAGCGCCTGGCTCAGCCGGATTGTAAGGAAGGTTTTCTGCTGGACGGTTTTCCGAGAACTACGGTGCAGGCCCAGGCTCTTGATAAGGTCCTGTCCAGGTTGAACAGCAAGATTGAAGCCGCTATCAACATATTTGTTCCCGATGAGGTCTTGATTCAGCGCACTACAGGTCGGGTCAGCTGTTCTCAATGTAAATCGTTGTACCATATAGTTTTCAATCCTCCAGTTAAGGCCGGTGTTTGCGATAAATGCGGCGGAGAGCTTATACAACGCAGTGATGACCAGGAGGAAACCGCCCGCAACCGGCTCAAGGTTTATCAGCAGCAAACCAGCCCGTTGCTGGATTACTATGAAGCGCACGGGGTTTTGCATAGCATAGATGGTGACCGTGATACTCTGCAGGTATTTGCCGATATCCAAGCAGTATTGGCCGGTCTATAGAGGATCCGCAAATGGTTGGCAATGAGAGCGGAACCCAGGCAGGTCAGCTGCTGGCAAGCACGGAACCATTCCGATCAAACGGGGGTGGACGGCTATTTATGGAAGACATCCTGGGTAAAGTGGTTTATTCTAAAACAGGCCGGGATCAAGGCAGAATGTTTATTATTGTCGGAGTGATCAACGACCGTTTTGTAACCGTGGCGGACGGGAGCTTGCGGAAAATAGAAAATCCCAAGGTCAAGAATATCAAACATATTCAGTTTACTGGTGTTAAGGCGGATGAAATCGTTGCAATCATTAAAAGCGGCGAGACACCGGGAAACCATATCCTGCGCAAATACCTGAAAAATATTGGCACAACTGGGGTATCGGATGGGAAGGAGGTCTGGTAAATGGCTAAGGAGGATGTAATCGAGATCGAGGGCAAAGTGATTGAACCATTGCCTAATGCCATGTTCAGAGTGGAACTGGAAAATGGCCATAAGGTCCTCGCCCATATTTCGGGTAAGATGAGAATGAATTTTATCAGAATATTACCGGGGGACAGGGTGATGGTTGAGCTCTCCCCTTATGATTTGAACCGCGGCAGAATCACTTATCGTTTCAAGTAGGCACAGCCAAACGAGGAGGTAGACATCTTGAAGGTTAAACCGTCAGTCAAGCCCATGTGCGAGAAATGCAAGATCATCAAACGCAAGGGGCGGGTCATGGTGATTTGTGAAAACCCCAAGCATAAACAGGTTCAAGGTTAAATAATCGGAGGTGAAAAAATTTGGCAAGAATAGCTGGTGTGGACTTACCGCGGGACAAGAGAGTGGAAGTGTCGCTAACATATATTTTTGGTATCGGCAGGCCTTCCTCCAGGCAGATCCTGACCCTGGCAGGTATAAATCCTGATACCAGGGTGAAAGATTTAACCGAGGAAGAAGTTTCCAAGCTGAGGGAGATCATCGAGAAAAGCTATACAGTGGAAGGCGACTTAAGGCGCCAGGTCAGCATGGACATCAAGAGGTTGATGGATCTGGGTTGTTACCGGGGCATACGTCATCGGCGCGGCCTTCCGGTCAGAGGTCAGAATACCAAGACAAATGCACGCACCCGCAAAGGGCCTAAGCGCACTGCGGGGGGCAGGAAGAAATAGTTGGAAAAGGGGGATTCATAATTGGCCAGAAGAACAACCACCAGGGTTAAACGGCGTGAGAAGAAAAACATCGAGCATGGCATCGCTCACATCAAGTCAACCTTTAACAATACAATCATTTCCATCACCGACCGGCACGGCAACGCCATTTCCTGGTCCAGCGCCGGCACGGTAGGTTTCAAGGGGTCCCGCAAAAGCACGCCTTTTGCAGC
>NZ_DIPG01000048.1:12776-15073 GCF_002426325.1 Syntrophomonas sp. UBA5494
TTACAGGCCGCGGGTCTGGAAGTCAGTGTAATAAAAGACGTAACACCCATACCCCACAACGGGTGTAGGCCGCCTAAAAGAAGAAGAGTATAAGGAGGTAGTGGCATAAGTGGGAAGATACATTGATTCCGTTTGCCGCCAGTGTCGCCGGGAAGGTGAAAAGTTATTCCTGAAAGGGGACCGGTGCTATTCAGAGAAGTGTGCAGTGGAGAGGAAACCATACGCACCGGGAGCCCATGGACAGAACCGGAGACAAAAGCCCTCTGAATACGGGCTGCAGCTGCGTGAGAAGCAAAAAACCCGCAGGATTTATGGGGTTTTGGAAAAACAGTTCAGTAATTATTTCAAAAAGGCTGATCGTCAACAGGGTATAACCGGCGAAAATCTTCTGGTACTCCTGGAGAGGCGTCTGGATAACGTGGTTTACCGGCTCGGTTTCGCCTCGTCTCGGGCGGAAGCCCGCCAGCTAGTTACCCATGGTCACTTTACTGTCAATGGCAAAAAGGCCACCATTCCTTCAATGCTGGTCAGGATTAATGATGTCATTCAGGTTAAACCAGGCAGCAAAGAATCCTCCAAATTTGCGGAGATGAAGGAACAGGCAGCATATAAGACCCCGCCGGAATGGCTGAGTGTGGACGTGGAGAATCTAACCGGTACTGTTCTGGCTTACCCCGCCCGGGATCAAATAGATACTCAGGTACACGAACAGCTCATCGTAGAACTCTACTCTAGATAATCACCTCTAGAAAGGAGGGTCTGTTATAATGCTGGAGATGGAAAAACCGCGCATTGAGTGTGTAGATAAAGACCCCGAAAAAAACTATGGCAAGTTTGTTATTGAACCCTTGGAACGTGGATATGGAACCACCTTGGGCAATTCGCTGCGCCGCGTTTTATTGTCTTCACTGCCTGGAGCAGCGGTTACCTCTATCAAGGTTGACGGCGTGTTGCATGAGTTTTCCACCATACCCAATGTGGTTGAGGATACTACCGAAATCATCCTCAACATCAAGAAGCTGGTCCTCAAATATGACAGTCAGGATCGTAAAATTCTGCGCATCGAAAAAGAAGGTAAAATGGATTTGAAGGCCAGTGACATAACGCCTGATGGCGAAGTGGAAATACTTAACCCGGATCTGCACATTGCCACTCTGGATGAAGGGGCCAAAATCTCCATGGAACTGACCGTGGAACGGGGCCGGGGCTATGTCAGCGCCGACCAACAGCCTATCAAAAGCGAAGAGATCGTAGGCTTGATTCCGATTGATTCTATTTATACCCCGGTAACCAAGGTCAACTATTCGGTTGACATGGCCAGGGTCGGCAAGCGCACCGATTATGACAGTTTGACCCTTGAGGTATGGACCAATGGAAGTATCAGCCCGGAGGAAGGAATCAGCCTGTCTGCACAGATATTGATCGAATATTTGAAACTCTTCACCGAGATCGACGATACTTATGCTGAAGTGGAAATCCTGGTGGAAAAAGAAGAAGAAAAGAAAGACAAGGTTCTGGAGATGTCCATCGAGGAACTGGAACTCTCGGTTCGCGCTTCTAATGGGCTTAAACGGGCCAATATCAATACCGTCGGCGATCTGATTGAAAAGACTCGTGAAGAGATGAGCAAAATCAGAAACCTGGGACAAAAATCTCTGGAAGAAATCGAAAGAAAACTTAAAGAACTTGACTTGTCCTTTAAGAAAACGGAGGACTAGAAAGGAGGAGCCCCAGTGGCTTACCGTAGATTAGGACTTTTGAGCCATCAAAGAAGGGCGTTGCTAAGAAACGCGGTGACTTCTTTGCTGGAAAGTGAAAAAATAACCACCACCGAGACCAGAGCCAAAGAAATTAAACGTATCGCTGACAAAATGATCAGCCTCAGCAAAGCAGGCGACCTGCATGCGCGCCGCCAGGCCCATGCATATCTGACCAAAGAACCGGTAGTAAAGAAGTTATTCACCGAACTGGCTGAGCGCTACAAGGACCGCCAGGGTGGGTATACCCGTATTATAAAAGTCGGCTTTCGTCAGGGCGATGGCGCCCCCTTGGCAATTATTGAGCTGGTGCAGTAATCCTGCTGAATCAGGCCGTTAATTACAGCAGGAGCGGGGATAGGCGGGTCCATCCCCGGTTTGACCTCGAAAGTACAGGCATTTCCGGGCAGTGATGGCAGACATCCAGCCCGGACAGGATTCGAGGTGTTGCTGCGTTTTTCTCGGTCCGATAAGTTGCAATAGGCATGGACAGCCGGGATAAGCCTGCACACAGGGCTTAAGGCGGTCCCATGCCGGCTA
>NZ_DIPG01000092.1:0-10434 GCF_002426325.1 Syntrophomonas sp. UBA5494
CCATCTGCGATCGTTCTTTAGATTCCACGCGGTTGCGCAGTTTATTATCTTATTCCCTTCCTTCCTGGCCGGAAATGATTGAACAAATGTATCAAGATTATTTGACTGGCCCGTACGGCATCAGATAGGAGGCATAACAATGTCCTTGTTTAGGGATAAGGTGGTTTTGATCAGCGGTGGAACCGGATCACTTGGAAAGGTGTTAACCCGGCGCTTATTAGATATGCATCCCTATGGCCCAAAAAAGATTATTATTTTTTCACGCGATGAGGCCAAACAACACTTTATGAGAATGGCTTACCAGCAAAATAAAATGGCCACAGACGAAATTATTTACCGCGATTTTGAGCGATTGGTTGAATTCCGTATTGGCGATGTACGCAACTACCACTCGGTATGTCAAGCCCTGGACGGGGTTGATATTGTCATTAATGCGGCCGCATTAAAACAAGTTCCTTCATGCGAGTATTTTCCCAGTGAAGCGGTTCAAACCAATATTGGTGGAGCCGAAAACATTGTTCGGGCTATTAAACAATTCCATCTTCCTGTTGAAACCGTTGTGGGGGTTTCTACAGATAAGGCCTGCAAACCCATTAATGTTATGGGGATGACCAAAGCAATTCAGGAACGGGTTTTTATTAATGCCAATATCGGCAGTACCCATACTCGATTTATTGGTGTGCGCTACGGCAATGTCCTGGCTTCGCGAGGCTCGGTAATTCCTCTTTTTCACGACCAGATAAAAAGTGGGGGGCCGGTTACCATCACGACTTTAGACATGACTCGCTTTCTCTTGTCATTGGATCGGGCGGTGGATACCATTTTTACTGCTATAGAACAGGCCCTGCCTGGAGAAATATATGTTCCCCGGGTGCCTTCGGCACGAATCATCGACATAGCCCAAGCGCTTATAGAAGACCGTCCCATTAACATAATTGTTACTGGCATCAGGCCTGGGGAGAAGGTACATGAGATTTTGGTTTCCAATGAAGAAGCCTGGCACACCTGTGAGCGCGGTCAGTACTATGCCATAAAACCCATGCTTCCCGAGCTTTATCAGGAGGAATATGGGATTAACATGCTTGACCAGGAATATAGTTCGGGAGACAACGTGCTTAGTGCACCGGAGACTAAACAACTCTTGTATCAGCATCACCTCAATATAAATGAAGAATTGAATTATGATGGAGAATTGCTGCGATGAGTACCATTGATTTATCGTCCCGTAAAGGATTGATCTGGCACGAAGACTTTATCGTTCACCTGGCCAGCATTTTAAGACCCCGGGTATATGTCGAACTGGGCATATACCGCTGTGCTCTTTTTAATAGAGTGATTCCTTTTGCGGATCATTTGATTGGAGTGGATTTAAATCCCGAAGCCGGGCAATTTATGGTGAAATCATCTAAAACTCAATTTATTAACAGCACCACCCTGGAGTTTGCCCAGCAAATAAAAGCAGGTTCCTTATGGATTGACATGCTGTTTATCGATGCTGATCACTCCAAAGAGACGGTATTGCAGGACTTTTACGCATATCTTCCCTATGTTGCTCCCCACGGACTGATACTGCTGCATGATGTGCATCCCGGCAGCGAGGAACTGCTTAACCCCGCCTGGTGCGGCACTGCATACCTGGCGGCAGAAGAATTGTCACGATACCGCGATGAATTTGAAATAATGACCATACCAGCATCCCCTGGCCTCGCGATCTGTAGAAAACGCCGGTTGCAACTATCCTGGCAAGAACCCAGGCAGCCGGATCGGAAATACAAAATCGTCTGTATCTGCCAGGTATATAACGAAATGATTAAGGCCAATTTGGAAAGGTTTTTTAGATACACGAAACCGTTGGTTGATGCCATTGTAGTTTACGACGACGGCAGCACTGATGGCAGCTATGAGTTCATGCTCAGCCAAACCCCCTACGTTATTCGAGGAATTCAAAATGATTTTGCCAATGAGATCAGTCATAAACAGGTTTTGCTGCAGGAGGCATTAAAGCTTGAACCCGACTTCATATTATGGTTGGATGCCGATGAAGTATTGACCGCCAGCGCAGCTGATCATTTGCAGGGGATTTGTGAGCTGTGTATTGATCGACAAATTGACGGGGTGGTTTTTCATGAGGTGAATCTGTGGCGCAGTCATAGTTGGAGAAGATTAGACAGCCTGTATGATGTTGGCTGGTTTGTGCGCTTATGGCGGGTCACACCGGGCATGAGCTATAACAAACCCCAACCCGGCCTCCATCAAAGGCCTTACCCCCCCAGCATTAAGCGCTTGCATTGGGTAGATACCATCAAAGTCTTGCATTACGGATTTTCTTCCAAACAGCGCCTGGCCCATAAATACCTGGTATATGAATCTCATGGGCAACGTGGCTATGATATGTTGGATCGCTTAATAAGCGAAGAACAATTGGTCCTGGAAAAGGTTCCGCAGGAATACTTCCCCGAAGGTTTATGGGAAGATGATGAAAAGCCGGAGCCGTTAAGCTGGTCACAATCCCTGGCTTATGTGGAGGAATTCCGGGAAGAAGTATTCAGACCGCAATTTTCAATAGTATGTTTGATCTATAAAAGTGTGGCCTGGCTTAAATTTGTATATGAACAGGTGTTCAAATATACAGAAATGACGCGAAAGGAGTTTTTCTTCGTAGCTAATGATGCCACTGATGAGGTAATGGAATACCTCCGGGAACATGATATTCCCCATTATGAATTTAACAACAGCGCTGAACAGCGTGCCGAATGGTATGTAAATAATGTCTATCGCGCCTATAACTATGCGGCCGCTAAGGCCAAAGGGGATTTTTTGATTTTTATTAATTCGGATATGGCATTTAGCCCTGGTTGGTTTGATAACCTGTGGCGGGCATATAACGGCAGCAATTGCGTTTGCTCCCGTCTGGTTGAGTCTGGGAAGCTGCCCAGCGGGCAGTATGGTATTGAAAAAGACCTGGGGCGCAACTATAGTTCTTACCGGGAAAATGAATTCCAGCAATATGCAGCTGCCATTGCTGAGTCAAAGGTGGAGAACGGCGGTTTATTCATGCCATTGCTGATACGCAAAAAGCATTTTGAAATGGCGGGTGGATATCCCGAAGGGCAAGTCGTGGTCGGCAGCAATATATACGATCCGACAATAGCTAAATGGGGAGAGGCCTGTATATCAGGAGACACAGTGTTAATGCAAAAGTTACATGCTCATGGGATCATACATCAAACCGTTTTTGACAGCGTAGTGTATCATTTTCAATGGGGGGAAAAAGACGACTAAGCAAGGTTTAATTAGGCAAACCCTGTAGGCGCAGACGCTGCATCGATTCCCGGAGAAATATTCCAGGTCCCAGCTGCTTTCAGCTCCGGAAACCCCATCTGCTCCATTTCAGGTGTTCGAAGGAAACGCGGCAAAGGCTCACAGAATTAATCGGTAATCGGCACTTAATTAAGGAGAGACAATATAGATGGAATGCACCGCCTCAATTATTATCACCACCTTCCAGCGGCCTCACCTTCTTAAATGGGGGCTGTTTTCTCTTGCCCAGCAGGCAATGCCGGCAGACTTTGAAACCATTGTATTAAATGATGGGGTTGAGGATGAAAGTGAAGCCATCTGCAAGCAATACGAACACACACTGAATCTAAAATACGTTTTTACCGGCCAGCGAAACCTGGGCGGAACCATAAAATGGCGGGTGCCGGGGTTTGCGATCAACATAGGAGCCAAAATGTCACGCGGTAAGGTCCTGATCTTATCCTGTGCGGAAATGTTTCATCTTAATGATGGTATAGCCCAGTTAAGCTTGCCATTATTATCAAACTCCAAGTATATGGGCATCCCCATCGCTAGAGATGACCAGGACGGCTCTTTCCTAGATCATCTCAATGCAACCGGGGGCAAATTTGACCTCAACGCTTTTTATCACAACTACCCTGGCTTGAATACTAAACTGCCATTCTTAACATCGATCAGAAGAGAGGAGTTCTTCGCTATCGGCGGCTACGATGAGGATTTTACCGGCATAGGTTATGACGATAATGACTTAATGACCAGGCTGGTTAAAAACGGCTGCAGTTATTATCAAACCGCTGCGGCCGCTATCCATTTGTACCACGAAAGAATCTGGTTTGCCATGGAAAACTCTTCTGAAACTCAGTATAATCGTAACCTTTATTATCAACGCCAAAACCAAGTGGTCCGCAATCAGCATCGGGAATGGGGCAGACTATAGTTTACCCACTTAATATCCTCATCTTAAGCCCCGTTTCCAAACCGGGGCCCTCTTCTTGAACCATGGCTACCGCTTCACTGTAGGTATGAATGGATCGTTCTGCCGCCAGTCGGATGTATGAATAATTTTCAACCAGCTTAACCCGGATTTGATTACATTCATGCTCTACAAAAATACATCCGTCAAGGCTACCTTCAAGCCACTGAAATATACTGACTCCGCATATTCATGAGCGCCTTTCTGAAAAGCTATGCTATCGGCTATTTCATTTTTATCAAGAATATAAACATATATCAGATTATTTTTGGGATCAACCATCCAGTATTCCTTAACGCCGCATTGCTTATAAAGCTCCAGCTTCTTAAGCATATCCTTGCTTCTGGTGGAAGGCGAAAGGACTTCTACCAAAAGGGTGGGGACTCCTTTGTACTGGCCTTTTTTGTCCATGTTATCCCTGTCGCAGATTACGATTATATCCGGCTGAACAACACAAATATTGTCCTCTGCCTTAAAAAGGGTAATATCAAAGGGAGAAGTAAGGGGAATACAATTTTTATTTTTAAACCAGTTGTAAAATGTGCCATGAATTTCGTTCACAGCATATTGATGCTCGTAAGAGGGCGAGGCGAGATTGTATATGACTCCGTCAATCATCTCAAAACGCTGCTCGGAAGCTTCCACAAGTTCCAGAAATTCCTCATAGGTCACCCGGCCCTCCCGGGTTTGATATTCTGCAGCGCCTTCCGCCACCCGGCTGCTATTCTGATCATCGCACGGTAATATCCTGGCAACATCCCTTCCATTTTTAGTTACGATGATTTCTTCGTTGACCTCCACATATTTTAAGTATTTGCCAAAGTTATTCTGAACCTCTGTCGATGAGACCCTCATCATATCCCCTCCATATTAGCTATACATATGTTTATTATGTGTATATTTAGCTAATGTGTCAACGCAGCAATATATTTTAGCTAATATATTGCGAGCTTCCCCCGCCCTATCTTTACTCATATATGCTGCTTTTCTCTTCATTCCGCTGATTTTCAAATATCGATGTTTATGGCCCGGTCCCCTCACTCTGAATCCTCCATCCGCTTTTTTCCGATTCCTTTTGGAGAGCCGGAATAACGCATAAAGTCAGATTCCCCGACCCTCTGGGGTATATGCAAATGTCCGTCAGCCAAGCCCGGACAGGCTAACCATAAAGCACATGGGCTGTCATTATTGTTTTGATGATATAATTGGAGGTAGAAATTCAATAATAAAGGCTAAACTATGCAGAAAAAGCTGCATTTACAAATTCTACAGCACTGACAACCGGTACAGGGAAAGAGATGTTCGTATAAAGCAGTTATAACAAGGGCTTTAGAAGACGCAAACCCTTTGTAGCCATTAACTGTGTTGCAGAGCGTGAAGCGGCTTGTTTTTTATGGGCTTGATTAAGAAGCAATGCCTGGGGATTGCTGCATATAAAGGCGGCATAAGAATCAGGACATGCCTGATATTAACCATACTGAAAGTGAGGTAAAAGAATGTCAGATAAGGAAGCCATTAGTGCAAAGGAAAAGGAACAGATCAAGTTTGCTTTTGAAAATGCCATGGATTTGCTAAAAACGCAGAAGGCTCGCGGGGAGAGGATCGAGCTGTCTATCTTGAAAGGCGATACCCCGACTTTTATGGAGTATCCGCTGGCAAAAAAACCGCAGGACTTGCAAGGTGCTGATGCAGCAATTCTGGGCATCCCTTTTGAAGGCCTGACCATTCAAACTCCTATGATAATGGCTCCGCCTACTTGCGGCAGACCGCCTCAGGGGTCTGTGTACTGGCGCATGGGGGCTGATCAAGGTACGGATATGATACGCAAGTATTCCATTTATTACTCCATCAATCATAACCGCGGTTATTTCCCTGAAATCGATAAAGATCTGGTTTTTGAGAATCATATCAGGGTGGTGGATTATGGTGATGTGCCATACACACCGGATGATATTGAGGGTAATCTTGAACGGGCGGAAGAAAAAGTAGCGGATATTGTAGCGGCAGGAGCGGTGCCTATCATTTTAGGCGGTGATCATACTGTGCCTACCCCGACACTACGAGCAATACTTAAACCAAGAACTAAGAAAATAGGACTCATCGTGTTTGACTCCCATATGGACCTCTCACATGAGCCAAAAAACTGGGCTTCAACAGAATGGAGCCAGGTTCTTGAACTTGGCAAAATAAGTCCTGAAAACTTTGTTTGCGTTGGAATCAGGGGGGTACGCAATTCTATATTCGAAAGAAATGTGGCCCGTGAATTGGGACATCGTGTCATTACGATTGATGAAGTAAAAGAATGCGGTATCAAAGATGTGATGAATGAAGCTATAAAATTAGCCACCAATGGTACGGATGGAATTTATTTCTCTCTGGATATTGACGTTATGGATCCAAGTCAGGTGATGTCGCAGAAAGCTCCGGAATTCTGGGGGCTGACCATGGATGAAATGTTCCATGCTCTGCGCCGTATCACAAGAGAGAAGATTATTGGCTGTGACATCAATGAGTATACCCCTGATTATGATTTGAATGGCATGGGCGCACAATTCTGTGCTCGTGTCGCGGCTGAGTTTCTGGGAGGAATAGCCTTAAGAAAACGTGATGGAAAATAGGCCTGGGTGCGGCGGCGGCAGTCTATGTAAAGTATGGTTTGGGGATAAAAATTGCAATATAGGAGATAACAACATGCGTATTAATGAATTCAAACTTGAAAAATGGCTGAATCCGAGGGATGAAGGATGCAAGTACAACTTGGGTGCAAGCTGTGTGAAGGCATTTACGGTTGAAGAATTATTTGACTTTATCGGCGAGGATTGCGGCAAATTTTTAAAAGAAGTAGAAAAAATGAGCCTTCATTATGGACACTTTTTTGGCTTTAGAAGGCTTTTAGAAGCGATAAGCAAAATGTACCGGGAAGTAACCTCGGATATGATTTTGACGGTTCATGGAGGCACTGGCGCCAATAACATGGTAATTACTGAGCTGTTGGAACCCACAGACAATGTGGTTATCTTTATGCCCAATTACCAACAGCATTATTCAATTCCGGAATCGATGCAAGTGGAGATCAGATATATTGAATTAAAGGAAGAAAACGGTTATTTGCCGGACCTGGATGAATTACGCGGATTGGTTGATAGCAATACCAAGATGATCCTACTCACCAATCCCAACAATCCGACCGGATCTTATATCGAAGAGGACATGTTGAGAGAGATTGGGAAAATCGCTGAAAAAGTGAATGCCTATATATTATGTGATGAAATCTATAGAGGTTTAGGCGATGATTACATGGCATCCATCGTAGATGTATACGAAAAAGGCATTGCAACCAGCAGCACATCAAAGGTATTTTCAATGGCGGGAACCAGAGTCGGCTGGGTTGTTACCCGGGATAGAAACACTTATGAAAGACTTCAAAACAGACGTTCCTATGACACCATTTGCGGCGGCGTATTTGATGAATGGATCACAGCCATCGCTTTTGAAAATTACGAAAAGATTCTGAGCAGATCCAGGGAAATCGTCGGAGAAAATAAAGAAATCCTTGATAAATGGCTGGAAACGCAACCGCACTTATCATGCCAATACAAAAGCTTGAGTTCCACAGTATTCATAAAATATGATTTTGATATTCCAAGTGATGAATTATGTTTGGACATATATGAAAAAACCGGCGTATTGCTTTGCCATGGTGATTGTTTCGAAATTCCGTATACGTTCAGGTTGGGCTATGGATTTGGCAAGCCGGAAATGCTTAAAGAAGGACTTAGACTGCTGGGAGATTATTTTACAAAGATGGAAAAATAGAATGAGCTTTATTACCTTTTGCGGGAAATGACTGCCGGGCTCGATGGCTGATGGGTAAATATAGGGACGAAATTGAAAGACTGACTGATAAGGAGAGCAATACATCTGTATTCACTTCGTATTTTAAGCAGTGCGCAAACGAATGATTTGCTCAACATGGGCGATGCGATTTCCGATGTGGAATTGGCGTACAAACTTTATGCCAGAGAAGAGGCCGGGGTATTTCCCGTAATCGTACATCACTTTGAAAGCGGAAAGCGGGAAATGGATTTAAAATCAGGTCATCTTGCCGGCGCAGGTGTATTCGGTATGAAAATGCTGGGTTTTTGCTCTGAAAATCCCCAGCGGGGGCTTGCTCCCCTGGCAGGATTAATCGTTGTGATGGATGTGGATAAACAGCAGCCCATAGGAATTCTTGACGGAACACCGATAACTTTTATGAGAACAGGTGCCGCGGGCGCTGTAGCAGCAAGAGCATTGGCAAGAAAAGATTCTAAAAGGGTATTGATCGCTGGCGCCGGTAATCAGGGAAGAGCCCAGTTACTGGGGCTTGCAACCGCAATGCCGGCCTTGGAAGAAATTTATATTTGCGACATTATCGATGAAAACAGCTGCCGGTTTGTCAACGAACAAAATGGCAAGTTTCCAAATTTACAGCTAAAAGCAGTGCCTTATGCTGAGCTTGCGGAAATAGCCGGTCAAGTAGATATCATTGTTACCTGTACACGGTCTCGAGAGTTTTTTATTAGTAAAGAATGGATTAAAGCAGGTACACATATTAATGCCATTGGGGCTGATATGCCGGGCAAACAGGAAATCGAACCGGAATTAATGGCAAATGTAAGATTATTCGGGGATTCGCGTGCCCAAGTAATACAAAAGGGTGAGTGTCAACATGCTGCAAAATCCGGGAGGATTTCAGCAGATGATATTACTGAAATTGGAGAGGTCCTTGAAGGCATGAAACCAGGCAGAAGGTCGGAAGATGACATTACACTTTTTGATGCCACAGGGATGGCTATACAGGACTTGATTGTTTCAGCCAAATTACTTGAGAAAGCAAAGCAATTGAACATCGGCCTGGAGGTTGAGTTTTAAATTCGAAACCCGCCCCCCTTCAAGCAAGGTCTTTTCATTTTATATCCTGAGGCAGTCCCCATGGCCGCCTGGAAGCGGCCTCCCATAGAATCCTGGTCTGTAACGTTTATATTTATTCTTATTGGGAAACGGGTAATAGAAACAGATGCAGTATGAAAACATTGAAAAAGCGGTCTTTCTCTCACGGCCCAATAGATTCATTGCTCATATAAAAATAGCGGGGCGGAAGGAAATCTGCCATGTAAAAAATACCGGCCGGTGCAAAGAGCTCCTGCTTCCGGGCGCGTCAGTTCTGGTTCAACGGGCCTCAGGCCTTAAGCGCAAAACCAAATATGATTTAATTGGGGTTTACAAAGGCAGCCGGTTGGTCAATATGGACAGTCAGGTACCCAATAAAGTGTTTTATGAATGGGCCATAAGCGGTGATTTTTTCGATAATATTGCTCTGATAAAACCGGAACACAGATACCGGAACTCCCGCTTCGATTTTTATATTGAAACCGGGAGCAGACAAATATTGGTGGAAGTCAAGGGGGTTACTTTAGAACAGAACGGGGTGGCGCTATTCCCCGACGCACCGACGGAACGGGGAATCAAGCATGTCACCGAACTTTGCCAGGCCGTAAATGACGGCTATCAGGCTTACCTGTTTTTTATCATCCAAATGAAAGATGTGAGGTATTTTTCACCCAATCTGCAAACCCATCCTGCCTTTGCCCGGGCCCTGATCGATGCCCACCAACAGGGGGTCAAAATTATGGCCATTGATTGTGAAGTTAAACCTGATTCCATAGCTGCCAGAGACTGGGTGGAAGTCAGACTGACTCAACAAAATTAGTCATGTGCAGATTGCCAATCGCTGGCAGATCTCCACATGCTGGCGGATACAGTGGTTGCCATGGTTCATCAGGCATTACCCAACTGGCAGCGGGTGAAGCCCCTTTTGATTTATGGCTGGATAAGGTGGAATGCATCGGAGAGGGTCAACTGCACGCCATCATTGATGAAATCCCGGCAGAATGGACTACAACTGCCGAAGAAAAACGCCCTGCAAGGCTGTTTAATAATAGAAGGCACAAGCTCCAGCTGATGTTGGCTTTATGAAATCACAACTTCCCCTTTGGAAATAGAGGTGCATGCATTGTACTGCAAATGTAAAGCAGACCTTGCTTTCGGTGCGGCGGTGGCTTTGGCGCGAAGAGGGATTATATTGTTTTATAACACCGGAAGCATTTTATAGACTTCTT
>NZ_DIPG01000026.1:0-1518 GCF_002426325.1 Syntrophomonas sp. UBA5494
ACCGCCACGGTCCCCTCCCATTTAAGGTGCAGAATTGCCGGGATGGCGCCAACCGCAACGGCACAGGCAAAGGTCAAGGCCACAAACAGGCTTACTTTTCTCCAGTTCACTCCCCTGTTATCCATATATTCCTCTCCTCTCTTAGCAGACTGCGTCAACCTGGTTTCCACATAGGATAAGATGATGCGGGAAATATTAGCGGGCTGTATGAGGCAGGGTGAAAAAGAAAGTGCTTCCTTTGCCAGGAGTGCTCTCCGCCCACATTTCTCCCCCATGCGCTTCGATAATAAACTTGCTGATGGCCAGCCCCTGGCCGCTTCCGCCGAATTCCCTCGACCTGGATTTTTCTCCTCTGTAAAAAAGGTCGAAAATATAAGGCAGATCCTCTGCAGAGATCCCGATCCCGTTATCCTTTACTTGCACCTGTAAATGATTGTCCAGAGATTTTATTTGAACTTCGATCAGCGCATGATCACCGGAATAGCCTTGAGCATTTTGAATCAAATTATCCATGACTTGCTCAATACGGTGTTTGTCGACATGAACAAGAACAGAGGTCAGTGGACGCACTACATGGAATTTAACAGCGGAGTTCTCAAAGGAAGTCTCAAAGGAGTTAAGGATTCTTTCAAACATTGGCTTGGAGTCGGTCAGTTCTTTTTTGATTTCCAGGCGTCCCAATTCGAGCTTTGAATACTGGCTGAGATCCTCGACAAGTCGGTCCAATTGTTCCGATTTGTCCTTTATCACCCCTAAATAACGCTTAAAGCTTGCTTCATCCCTGGCCACCCCATCCTCCAAACCCTCCACATATCCTTTGATAATAGCAATCGGAGTGGCCAAATCGTGAGAGATATTGGCGACTAATTGTTTCCGGGACAATTCATAAGCCGCTTGTTTATCCAGGGATTGTTGCAGTCTGATTCGCATGAGGTCGAAAGCTTTGGCAAATTGCCCAATTTCATCAGCAGCCTGGTGCTTTAACTCATAGTTTAGATTGCCCCGCGCAATTTCATCGGTCGCCCGGCTCAACTCTTTCAAGGGATGCAGGATGCTTTGGGTTATGATGTGGGTAAAAAGAACCAATAAAACAATTAAAGAAAGAAACCCGGCCCCGATACTCAGGAAAACATATGTGGTCATTCTGGTGTATATGTTATAAGGCGGAACATCGGGATCGGGAATAACGGTGACAGTCCCTGTAACATTGCCGTTTACCACAATAGGGAGATGATAGTTATGCTGATTTCCGGTGAGCGCCGCTTCCGGTCTGGCTTTCCCTGAATACCTGGCGGAGTCGAATACTGGCTGGCCCAGGTTATCAGTGATATGCAGATTTAATTGATATTCGTCAAGCAGCGGGGCCAGCATTCGGTAAAATGTATCCGGATGGTCAATATCCTTATAAGAAGCCACTATCCCGTCCATCAGTTTTCTGTTGATCTTTTCGATTTCATCCAGTTGGCTGGCGGCCTGATCTTTCAAGCCGCTCAGGCTGATCGTCAGGAAGCCCAGGGT
>NZ_DIPG01000026.1:1732-4698 GCF_002426325.1 Syntrophomonas sp. UBA5494
CCCCAAACAGTTTTAATATATTCAGGCTTAGACGGATCGGCCTCAATTTTTTCCCGTATTCTTCTGATATGGACGGTCACTGTATTGATGTCCCCATATTCATTGAACCCCCAGATGCGGTCAAATATTTGTTCTCTGGTAAAAACCTGCTGTGGATGAAGTGCTAGAAAATACAGGATCTCAAATTCTTTGGACGATAATTGAACTTGCCGGGCGCCTATAGCAACGGTGTAGCCTTTGCTGTCTATTTTCATATCTCCAAATTGAAGATACTGAGGCTGCTCAAAAGGTGCAGAGAGCTGGGTAAAACGGCGGATTTGGGCTCTCACCCGGGCTACCAGCTCCCCGGGGCTGAAAGGTTTGGTGATATAATCGTCGGCCCCCAGGCCCAGACCCAAGATTTTATCCACATCGCCCTTCCTGGCGCTCAGCATGAGAATGGGAACGGTTGACTGGCTTCTGATCTGCCGGCACACTTCCATGCCGTCAAGCTTGGGGAGCATGACATCCAGGATGATCAGAACCGGTTTATGCCGGCGGTAAAGCTTTATAGCTTCCTCCCCGTCATACGCCGCTATGACGCTATAGCCTTCCAGCTCCAAATAGTCCCGAACCAGATCACAAATCTCTTTTTGATCATCCACAACCAGGATTTTTTCTCGTGCCAATTGATCCACCGTCCCAGTAAATTTTCCCCTACATTATATCGCAAATACTATAGCTGTAATGATTCAATGGCTATTAATATAGAAGATCCTTTTTCTTAAACAGATAAATGCTGCCTAAATAAGAAAAAACTCCATAAACAAACATCACTATCAAGCTCAAAGTGATTTCTCTCCCGTTTCCGCCAAAAAACAAACTATTAGGGAACTCATGAAAATAGGTGATAATCAAATAAGGCCGGATATTCTCCACAAGCTGCCCCGCCAAACTTAAGAGAAGCAAGAGCCCGATGGAGGTTGCCACAGCCGCTCCGCTGCCCGGAAACTGCAGGCAAATAAGCATTATCACCGCGGCGAAAGCCATAAGCGGCAATATTGAGGTTGCGTATGAACCCATCGTCGATAGTATTCCGGTTTCAGTGGCAAAAACATTTCCATTATAGATAAATTGATCCCCCCAGCCGAAAAGTAAAGCGCCAATCAGATAAGTTGCCATCATTCCTAAAAACAGGAGAACTGTTACCGGCACAATCAGAGCCAGGATTTTGGCAGTCAACAGCCTTGTACGTGAGGCCCCATGAAGCAGCGGAAGCTTCAAGGTGCCGGTCACATATTCGTCGGTAATCGAATCCCCCAAGGTTACAATGAGGAAAATAGGTATTATGGAATTAATGGTGGCCAGCATATATAGAGGCAAGTTCTGAGCATTCAAGGTGAAGTCTATTGACCCCAGGGCCATTTCAATCGCCGGTAGTAATGAAAACAGGACGATCATGATCATAAAGACATAGATTTTTTTCTGGGCGAAAATCTTGAAGACTTCGTTGGCTATTAATTTATGCAATATTCTTACCCCCTTCGGTAAGTTCTATAAAAAACTCTTCTAAAGATTGATTTTTCGGTATTAAATAATCTACTGCCACCTGTTGTGAGACCAGCAGCTGATTGATTTGATTAGAGCAACCTTTTTCGATTTCTACTATCAAACTCCCTGCGCGGGGATGGACTGATTTGACCATACTCCTTTCCCGGAGAATTTCTATAGCAGCGCTGATTTGCCCGGTAATAATCTCGACTTTTTCATTTTGGGAGGCCGACAGTTCTTTCATCGGCATTTGGGTGATAAGACGGCCTTCTTTGAGTATCGCAACTTTATTGCAGACTTGTTCCACCTCATAGAGCAGATGAGAAGTGATAAAAAATGTAATATCCTGTTCAAGAGCAAGTTGAGAGATCATTTCCCTGATTTCGATCATTCCTTGAGGATCCAGACCATTGCTGGGTTCATCGAGAAAAACCAGACCGGGATGATTGAGCAGAGCCCTGGCCAGGCCCAGGCGCTGCTTCATGCCCAGGGAATAGGTCTTTACTTTATCGTTAGCCCTTGAAGCCAGACCCACAATTTCCAGAACTTCCCCAATTCTGGATTTGGGCAGTTCAGGGTGCAGATTGGCAATGAGCCTCAGATTGTGGTAAGCCGATAAATAGGGGTAAAACTTGGGGGTTTCCACCACGGCGCCGACCTTGCCGATGGCCCGGTTAAAATCCGTTTTGGTATCGTAACCGTTGATTTTGACTGAGCCGCTGTCCATGGCGATCAGGCCCAGCAGCATTCGTATGGTGGTGGTTTTACCCGCTCCATTGGGACCTAGAAATCCGAAAACATCTCCTTGCATGACGCTGAAACTCAGATCTGAAACCACTTTTTTATTCCCCAAGGTTTTATTGATGCGGAATGCCTCTAAAACGGTTGCCTGGTCCATGATCCTCCACCTCTTGTTTCAAATTCTTACATTGGACTATGGTTATATTTTGGCACTCACTGCTTAAGCAGCAATTATTTATTTATTAAATAATTATTAATTACAACCCTGATGAAAGAGAAAGTGTAACAGCCGCAAGGGCTATAGATGCACCTATGCCGCGCGGAGTTTTGGAACAGTTCGGTTTTGATGCGGATGCTTATGCTTATGCTAAACAGTTGAGCAATGCTGGGCGGATTTCGCAGGCTGGGGAGGCTGCTGAGGCCGACTTATAGCTAACCGGCCCTTCCGCATGAGAAGGGCCGGTTGATTTTTTGCCGGGGCTTGTTTTTACTCTTGTTTTCATGGCCGTTAGGGCTGGACAGACGAAGCCTCAGACTGTCTTATGTTTACGCCGAAATTGACGGGTTTGCCGAAATAAACGGCGGTGGTGACGATAGCGTTTATGCCGGTTCCTGCATAATTGGCGGCATTTTCTTCATTTATCCCGCCAGCCGCCAGGATTACCAGGTCAGGGTTTATGCCCCGCAATATCTTC
>NZ_DIPG01000026.1:4775-7581 GCF_002426325.1 Syntrophomonas sp. UBA5494
TTATGCCCCGCAATATCTTCACAGCCTGCGGCAATTCGTTATAAGGCATCTTGTCAAATTGCACCCCGTCTGCACCGGCTTTGCATACCTCAATAGCTTCCGCCGCAGAGGCGACCTCAACGATTATCTTCTTTTCAATGTTTTTAGCCTTGAGAGCGGAAATCCTGCTCATCAGGTTATCAAACCCGCCCAGGAAAGCCCAGTGCTGTTCGAATATCAAGATGGTCTCTGAAAGGCCCAGGCGGTGAGGCGTCCCCCCACCGGCTACGACCGCTTTAATTGAAAGCTCCTTGGTTCCAGGGAAAATCTTTCTGGTGCTCAATAATTCGATACCGGGATTAGCCGTCCGTGCCTGGGCTAGTATCCGCGATGTCCGGGTGGCTATACCAGAGGCATATTCCAGGATATTCTGGCAGACTTTCCAGGCCATATGCAGATTATCGGCACTGCCCTCTGCAGCCAATACCACCGTGTGAGGCTCGACCCGGGTTCCGGAAGGCAGATGATGGAGCGGGGTTACGTTCAGTTTACCCAGGATTCTCAGCACTTCTTCCGTTCCGCAAATTACCGCCTCATCGCGGCACTCGAAACCGATACGCCCCTTTTTCCCGGCTATGTTCAGCACCAGGGTGGTGAGATCGATGTAAGGGATGTCTTCTTTGATGAATCTTTCTAATGCGTCGTCACCAATGTACATCAGCGGATACCTCCATAGATACTATTTGAAATGCACTTCGCAGGCGCGGCCCCCTTCATGCTCCACCGACCAGGGAAGCATAACCTCTTCCCGGCATATGGAGCAAGTGACGATGGGATGCAGCCGGGGCTTGCCGGGAAGATGAACATTAATCTCGGCGACGTTGAACAGCTCATCGTCTGAGAGCTCATACAACAGTTTGCCCCGAACGTCGCGCAAGGCAAAAAATTCGGCTTTCTCGGCATCGGTGGCCACCCCGGTTTTGACCTTCTGATGCAGCTCGATGGGATGATTCGATCCCCATAGCGGGTATTTTAGAGCCACACGAATGCCTTGGCCCTTTTTTGAGATAAAGTTGAAGGCTTGCCTTCCCCTATTGTCGATCACCAGTCCGCTGTTTCCGACTGTGCATCCGGTCACATACTGTACTCCATCCACTCCGCATACATCATTTTCGACAATCACCGTATGGGTGGCGCCAATATTTTGGCCTTCCAGCCCCAGGAGTCTCAGGGCCAGGATGCTGGCCCGATAGCCCACAGCGATGCCTGGGCAGATATGGCCGTGAAACTGGTGCACCGCTTGCCACAGTTGTTCGCTCATATGTTTCTTCTCCTTATTTTAGACTGTGTTCGATTTTTATATCAAAAAGGTTTTTATAGGGCTGATCTTTTAGACTGTTTATCCCGACACCATTTTTCAGAGTTATAGTGGCAGAAAGATTCCCGTTTTCCCAACTGCTATGTGCTTTCTCACAGTCTTCCCGGAAAGTAAAGCGCTCCGGATTGGCCAGGCGGCTTCTGGTCAGCCCCTGTATGCTGTCGGCCAGGCAGCGGGTCCCCTCAATATACACCTTTAAATCTTCGGCGGTCAACTGACCAAAGATTTGCTCAGCGGCCAGGCACATTTTGACTGCCAGGATCAGCTGATCGCATTCTTCCTGATGGTGGTTCAACGCTGTTTTGAACATCATTTGTTCCAGCATGCCAGACTGGCTGGGTCTTATGTAGGGGGCACGCGGTGAAAAAACTATATCCTGCCCATAGAAAGGTTTTATATCTATTACCGGGGTGCCGTCTATGAAATCCAGGCCCTCTACCGATAAAATATTGCCTTCTATTCCCTCCAGCTTTACAACCGTCAAACCAATGGGATTAGGCCTGCTGTAAGCCCTCAATCCGAATACTCCATATTCCGGCAGTTCCAAATTAATCCTGGGAACCACCCGCAAGAGGTCTCTTCTGGCCTCATGAAACCACCCGATTATCCATAGATGCGAATGTTCTTCCATGCGCAGCATGGCCTCGCTGTACTGTGGAAATATCTCGATGGTAGTTTTAGGCACCTCAACCCGTACACGATCCGGCTTGAGGAAATCATTATGCACCACCCCGATCGGTTCTATCGTTATTGGAGTAATCAAATATCATCCCTCCATTTTTCCTAGTTTACTTGTTCCGCCTGCCATTTTTTAACGTATTTATGCAGTGGATTGAAGACAACGGATTCCATTATGGCTACCAGCATTATCAAGGTCAGGGTCCAGGCAAAAAGCTTGTCGGTCTCCAGATATCCGCGAGTGATAAAAATGGCGTTTCCAATCCCGTTTTGCGCTCCCAGGAGCTCGGCCATTATGGTAATGCGCAGCGATGAGGCCGCGCTGAGTGAAAAACCTGCTATGAATCCGTTGAGCAGCCCGGGCAGGTAAAGCTTAAGCATTCTGATTTTCCATGGCACCCGGTATACTTTTACCATCTGCAGGAGATTGTGGTCTATGGAGTGTATCCCTTTTACCGAATTGAGGTACATGATGGGCATCACCAGAAGCGCGGTCACAAAGATGACCTGAGTGCTGCCCTGCCCGAACCAGACCATGGCTATGACCACGAATATCACGCTGGGCGTTGCCAGGATGGCATTGATGGTCGGCATTATCATGCCGTCCAGCGAGGCTTTAATACCCCCAAACACACCGAGACAGGTACCGGTCAACACCCCCAGGGCCAGACCGGCAAGCTGTCGCTGCAGAGTCACCAACAAGCTTCTCCCCAATTCTCCGTTGCTCAGCATGCCGAAAAAAGCCTTGAGAGTGCTCAGCGGGGAAGCCAC
>NZ_DIPG01000026.1:7748-10085 GCF_002426325.1 Syntrophomonas sp. UBA5494
GTGATCACCTTAGTAATAAAAACCATCATCCGGTAGTTTCCCCCCTATAGATGCCGGGGGAGCCGTCTGGAGAAACTCATTTAAAAATGCGTTGATCTCCTGCTTGCACTCGGCACCGGCCAGGGGTTCAAGTCTGGCGTAAGTCAAAGAATTCTCGACCGCGGCAGCCTTCATTTTAGGGAAATATTTTTCTACCAGGGGCCCAGCCTGAGCAGGATTCTCATTGATCCACCCGGCCCCCTCTGCGAATTGCTTCGAGACTGCATCTACCAGCGCTTTATTCTGAGCATTGTCACCCACGACGATCAGTCCGGCCTGTGGTATACGGGCGTTATTACTCCCTACGGCTTTGCCCCATTCGACCTGCAAATCGATGGCCCGGGTCACAGTAATATTTCCTTTAAGAGCATTGGCTATGGTTATAGTAGAATTGGGTTCGTTGGACAGAGCGAGTTTTATGGCTCCGGTAGCCAGTTTTGAAGAGGCTTCTGCCATATCCATATTGATTATGGTGAGGTCTTTATCGGGGTCAAGATTATTTTTAATGAGAATGTGTCTTAATATGTTGCCGTGATAGCTGGTACCGCCGCCGGTGACGGCTATTTCTTTGCCTTTGAGATCAGCGATGGTTTTTACACTGTCATCGGCGCTCAATATATACAACATGCCCCAGACTGCAACATTGACCAGCTTTAAATCAGCCCCTTTATTATATAGCATCAGGGCATTGGTTATAGGAGTGATTGCGAACTGCGCCTGGTTGGAGGTGACCATGGCAGAGAGCTGCTCGCTGGTAACCCAGGGCACGATGACGGTCTTGTCAGCCATGTCTTTAAGGGCATTGTTCTCCACCATAGGCGCCAGGGGGTAGCTGCCTGCACCTTGAGAAGCGGCGATTTGCAGCTCCTGCATCTTCGGGGTGGTCTTTGCGCAGCCAGTTAGGCTGAGAGCCAGAGTCAATACTATTAAGCCTGCCAGTATCCTTTTTACTCCGAAGTTCATGATATCCTCCCTTTTCTCCATCATTAATTAATCAGTGCCTGGATCTTTTCGATCTGTTCAAGTCTGAATTTCATATCGCGGTCTTGCAAGGCTGTGCTTATAGAGAAGTCCAACACAATTTCGCAGGGACGGTTGCGCAGGAAGATGATCCTGTCCGCCAAGCGCACAGCTTCTTCGATATTATGGGTTACCATAATCGAGGTGCGGGGTTTAAAGGCCAGGAGTTTTACCAGGTATCTGCACATCGCCTCCCGCAATTCATCATTTAATGAGCTGAAAGGTTCATCCAGAAGCAGGATATCCGGTTCGATGGCAAACGCCCTGGCCAGGGAAACCCTCTGTTTCATGCCTCCACTCAACTGAGACGGGTAGTAAGACTGAAATCCATCCAGGCCAACCTTCAGCGCCAGTTTTTCGGAGATGCTCCTCCGTTCCCTTCTGTCCTCGGGCATCAGAGCATATAAGCCGATCTCGATATTCTCCAAAACATTGCACCAGGGAATCAGCCGGGATTCCTGAAAAACATAAGCGATATGCTGGCTCCGGTATTGGATGCTCCCGTATTCAGGTTTTTCCAGACCGGCGATCAATTGCAAAAGGGTAGTCTTGCCAATACCTGAGGGGCCGCAGATGCACACGAACTCACCTGATCGGAATACACAAGAAAAGTTTTTAATTATTTCCAGTTTTCCATAACTTTTGCCGATATCGTTTAATTCGATCACCTGTTATCGCCTTTCCAAATTGGTGCCAAACCTCGGAAGATATTCCTATAACGCAAGGCCGCAATGGACTTTTATGTATTCGATGGATAAAAACCCGCCAACCTTTCGGTCGGAAACCCGAAACCACTGTTGCGATCTGCCATTGCCCCAATTAGCCGCCACTGCAAATGCTGTCAATCACCGAACCAGCCGCCCGCAACACCTGAATAATGCTTCAGACTCTTATACACCTCCTCTTTTAGAAATACCACGGTAGAAACTACAAAACGCCCGGCAAGAAAGAACCGCCGGGCGACAATAGCCTTATAGCATCAAGCATTAATCGGCACAGAACCTGGAGACAACTGCGACCTGCCTGCCTCTTGATAGACGACATCATAGGAAAGTTCATACTACAAATAAAGGCGAACTGCGACAAACAGTCCGCCGATAAATGGCCGATTCCGCTTATCTCCTTTCCACACTGGGAGGCAACTCAGTTTCCCAAACCACCCTGACGGCCTGATCCCCTTGGAACGCTCTTTAGGCGAAAAGGCTCGGAGACTATTCAATTATTTATTGCATTATTCGTCATTAACGGCAAAAATCCTGCCTGAGACTAAGGGACGTA
>NZ_DIPG01000081.1:0-9972 GCF_002426325.1 Syntrophomonas sp. UBA5494
ATGACAAATAAGGCTTTTGCGGCAGAAATAAAAACGCGGGTTATGTATCCGGAAAAAGGAGCCGCACGCATTCTTCAACACAAGATCAACGATATACAACTGGCTGCCGCGGTCAGGGGGGTCTTTGCCGGGAATACCTTCTTTTTAGAGGACTTAAAGAACCCGTTTTCCATGTTTTCAGGAATCACGAAGCAAAGCGAGGCGGAGCCTGACCGTTTCAATAGGGTCGTTATTTTTCCTGTTCCGGCCGATGATGCTAAAATCACCCACGGCGTGATAGTGTTTATGCCGTGAACCAATGCTCTCAAGTTTTCGAGAGACAATAGGGAGGAGGAATGTAAGTATGAAAAAAGTCTTTTGCCGGGCGGTATCACTATACTGGCGATGACCATTGGACGAATTGGAAGGGAGTAAAGAAAAAGTAATTGCGAAGTGGAGGAACATTCATGAAAAAACTATTTGCGTTGACTTTAATACTAATAATGCTCCTGTCGCTTGCGGGCTGCGGCGGTAAGAGCGAAACAGCACAGGACAAAGCGGTTGACAGTGAGCAGGCCAAATCGCAGCAAACCTTGTCAGAACAGGCGCCCGCGCCCGAGAATGCCTCTGACGGCCAAGGCATCGTCTGTGTAAGCTATGAGGCTTATGACGATGCCTGGGGTGATTTCAACAAACATATAAACAAGCAAAGCGATGACCATGAAATCGTATCGGTTCATCAGAGCATGGCCATGCCCCTGGAACTGAAAAACCTGAACTATCTTCTCCCTTTGAGCTTCCTGGGTCAGTCCCAAGTGAGCATGGGCAAATTTGACGCAGCCATGGAGACCGGCATGCTCGACGCGGGCTGGGCGGAAGATGTGGTTCTTACTTATGATGAAAAGGGGGGCTACCTGTTAAAGGGGACTGATCCTCAGGGAAGCGCGTTGGAGATCAAAGTCAGGTACGATGCCAAGGCCGATTCGCTGCGGCTGGAAGGGTATAAAGACGGCGCTCTGGACATGGTGTTTGAATACAGCAAGACGCCCGACGGGTATGCGGCCCAGTATCACTATGAGGCAGTGGTAGATATGGATAAATTTGATGCAGTATACGGACTGTGCACCTATCGGCTCATCTTTGCCGGAACCAATGGTACCTGTGCCAGGTTTGACAACGTGTCTTCTGAACCAGACTCCATTCTTGGCAGCATTCCAGACCCCCAATCCTTTATTGGAGGCGCTACTCACTGGTTCACCATTGCAAATGGAGAATTTACCGGGAAGCTGAACGGAAAAGATTTTTAGCCAGCGTAGCAGTGAAAATATATTGACAGCACAGAAACTGTAGAATCCGGTTCTAATTCCGGCGAAGGAAACGGCGAGACTGACGGTACGGACATATCGATTACTCCCCCTGGGGGATGGGAACATGCGGGCTGACGTTTTGTAGTAATTGCGGAAATTAGGGGCAACACAAGGGGGCGGTTGGGGGGGCACCCCAAACCATCCCCTTGTGTCCATTATTCCATCTGCCCGGGCGTACTGGGATGCACAGCCGAATCCTCAGCCGACTGCGTATCGATTTTCACATATCTTAAGAATGTCCAGCAAGGTGTCCATTTCCATTCCTCCGATTGTTGCTGCCTGGATGTAATTGTATAATGCAGCAGGTTGATTATCGAATGGGACCGTGTGCTTATGGTTACACAGCAGGATTTTATTTAACCATACTAAGTTCTTCTGCACAATCTGCCCTGTCCCCAAACCAACCAACCTATAGCTATCCGGTTAGCAGCTGCCGCTTTCCGGCCAGGTGGGCGACCTTGGCTCGTAAATTGATCAGATAAGTGACCTCCGGCTGCTTCAGGTCCGGGACCGCATCATAGCGTTCCGCCTTCATCGTGTTTATGACCCTTTCCAGGTTACCATTCTCTTCATTAAGAAGTTCCATGACCCGGTCTTTGAAACTGATGGTCTCTTTGATGGAGTTGGCAAAAAAGGTGCGGATCTCTTCCTCGCCAGCCAGAATATAATAGTGGCCCTGGGCCAATATCTCTACCGGCAGAGAGGCAATGCGTTTTAGGGAAGCTAAATAAGCATCGTAGTCAGAAGTAAATTCAGGTGAAACCACGTTATGACTATAGAAAACACCGGCCGCTTCTCCGGCAATGAGAATTTTTTCATGGGGCAGGTAAAAACTGTGGTGATCCTGGGTATGACCAGGGGTAGCCAGCACCTGCAAGGTGGTGCCCCCGATTTCAATCGTCAGCCCGTCTGCCAGTTCCCTATCGATCTTAAAAGGCGCAAAAGGCTCCATATTCAGCAGGGAAGGATCCAGCCCCGGGGTCGACAGTATCTGCTCCAGGGTGCCCTGGTTCAGTTTGTTGATTAATGAAAGCGCATTGGGGCGCTGCAAAATATTGGCCGCTGCGGATGTGGCAGCGATCTTCATTTCCGGGAAGGCTTTTTGCAAGTAGGCTGCAGTTCCGCAATGATCCCAATGGACATGGGTGATGCAAAGCCAGGCCGGCTGCCTTTGGCCCAGAATAGAACGGATGGCTTCCACATAGATCTTTCCCGCGCAGGTGACCCCCGCATCAAAAATGACCGGTTCCGGTCCATCCAGCAGGAAAATGGGACATTCTATAAACCCCAGATAATAGAAATTATTTTGTATATGCCCAATCTTATCTATGATCATTTCTTAACCCCCCACAGAAGCTGTCATATCGGCGTTTTTCGCTGCCTGGTCTGAACTGCTGTCATTTCTCACTGTTTCTCATTATAGCAGATAAGCTGCAGAGTGAATTACATGTTTCCTGCCAGTAAACTTTTTCAACCAAAGTCAACTACAAATCCATCGTCAGAAAATACATCCCTGGATACAATAATAGTGGAGGTGATAAAAATGTATAAACTAAATATCGGTAAATGCATCGTTCAGAAGCGAAGAGAAAAAGGAATAACCCAGGAAAAACTGGCAGAATATCTAGGCGTCACCAAAGCGTCGGTCTCCAAATGGGAGTCTGGACTAAGTTATCCCGATATATTAATGCTGCCGGAGCTGGCTACCTATTTTAATGTTTCAGTGGATGAACTCCTGGGGTATTCGCCCCAATTGACCAGTGAAGATATCAAAAAACTATACCACCAGCTTTCCCATGATTTTGCCGTTAAGCCCTTTGAAGAAGTGCGGGAGCAGTGCGAGCAGATCATCAAAAAATACTATTCCTGTTTTCCGCTGCTGCTGGCCATGATCCAGTTGTTTTTAAATCACGCAGCCTTAACACCCGAAGCGGAAACCAAAGAAGCCATGCTGCTGCAAAGCATTGCCCTGAGTCAGAGGGTAAAAGAAGAATCAGACAGCATCCGCGATGCCAAGAGTGCCAATTCCATGGAAGCCATGGCCCAGATGGCCTTGGGAAATATCCCGGAAGTGATCCGTTTGCTGGATGATCAATTGATCCCATACAGCGGCGATGATGTCATGCTTATCATGGCCCATCAAATGCTGGGAGAAAACGAGGAAGCCCATAAAGTCAACCAGATCATGCTTTTTCAGAATGTAATCGAAACCTTGACCCTGCTGACCAATTATCTTTCTCTGCACATGACCGAACCGGAACGGTTTGAGCAGATCTATAACCAGGGAAAACAGCTGATCGAGGCTTTTCAGATGCAGGATATTTTGACCAATGCGGTCTACGGCATCCATATCACTGCTGCCCAGGGGTATTTGCTGCAGCAGGCACCGGAAAAAGCTTTACAGGCATTAGAAGAATATGTGAACATCGTCAGCGGGCTGGAGTATCCGCTGAAACAGAAAGGGAATAAATATTTCGATCAGGTGGATCAGTGGCTGGAGGAAAATATTACCATCGGCTCCAATGCCCCCATCGATGACATGACGGTCAAGAACAATTTCATCATGACCCTCGAGGCAAATCCGGGTTTCGCGCCGCTTCATGAAGAGGAAAAGTTTAAACAGCTGCTGAAGAAATTGAAAACCAAGTTGGGTGTGTGAAAACAGCACATCACTATTCCCAGATATCGAGAAATTGCTGCTAATTAAGCGAAGGCCCAACAAAAAATAATCGGTAAATTTTTGCCTGCTGATGAACGCTTAATACAACAACAAGGACGCATAAAACGTCCTTGTTGTTTTTATTTGTACAAACCTTGCTTTGTACTCTTAATCGCTAGTTATTCCCGAAGTCTTTTTCCCCAGGCTTCAAAATCAGGCAGGAAGTTAAATGCGAAGGGGTAGTGGGGCATTACTGATTCGACCTCCAATTGGGCAGCACAGCTGGTTGTAAGTCCTCCATATTTTGTAGTTGTCTCAATAATAATGGAATCTAATAGTATTATAAAGAGATTTTGCATCTGGAAGGTTATAATGCTGGTTGATACAACAAACCCTCCATTTATACACCACTCCCCAGTTCAAGAGTTAGAATTGAACCGAAACGGAGACCTGCAGGCTCCACCTGAGAGAGAATCTTAGGTTTATTAAACTAGAGAAAATAAGGGGGTAATTATGGATTATAATTGTTTAAGAGAACAGATCACCCGAGATCTTACCGAACTGTGTGTGACTATCGGTGACCGCCATCCCGGCAGTGAACAAAACCAACGGGCAGTCAGCTATACCTTCGGGCGGATGGCTGCAACAATAGCAGATACCGTGATGATTCCGCTCAAATGCCTGGATTGGGAGTACGGTAATATTACCCTAAAAGTCGGTGGCGAGGCCGTTGGGGCCTTTGTCGGTCCCTATAATGAATCATTTCAGATCACCGCTCCATTTAAGATGGCTTCAACCATAGACGAATTAGCCAACACTGACGCTGCTGATCATATCCTGGTTTTACACGGCGAATTATGCAAAGAACAACTGGCCCCCAAGAATTTCGTATTCTACAACCCGGAACACCACCAGCAGATCATCGCTTTGTTGGAAGAAAAAAACCCTTTAGCTATAATTGCCGTAACTGGCTGCAACCCTAATGCGACCAGGGCATTGTGCCCGTTTCCCTTGATCGAAGACGGAGATTTTCTGATACCCTCGTGTTATGTAGACGAAGCAGCAGGGGATCGGATAAAGGCACAATTGGGGGATGAAATCTTTCTTAGTATGGAATCACGGCGCATTCCCTCGCAAGCTCATAACATCATCGGGACCGTAAAAGGCAAAACCAGTGAACGCATAGTCTTCTGTGCCCACATCGACACTAAAAAGGATACTCCGGGAGCAATCGACAACGCCGGAGGCATCTGCCTTTTGCTGGCCCTGGCCGATCAATTGCGGGATTATGCCGGCAAATACAGTATAGAATTGCTGGTGATCAACGGTGAAGACTATTATTCCTACCCTGGGGGAATGCGTTACCTGGAGGACAACCGGGATCGATTGGGAGAGATCCTCATGGTGGTCAATTCCGATGGGGCAGGTGCCCGGGGCAGCCGGACCAGCTTCTGCCATTTCCATGCCAGCGAGGAGATACAACAGATCTTAAATAGCACTTTTAGGGATCAAAACAAATATCTGCCGGTTGATCCCTGGTATTCCGGTGACCATATGACACTTGCCATGAACGGAGTGCCGGCTGTGGCATTGACCACTGAAGCGATCCAGGAGATCTTGACGACCGTGGCCCACACCGATCAGGATACCATTGATGGAGTGGATACAAATATCCTGGCTGGAGTAGCCCTGAGTCTACGTGAACTAATAGACCGGCTGAACCTGCTGACCGGAAGCTGATCATGTGACCCATAAAAATGTGATTAATGAAAGCGGTGGGACCTTCTTGGCTAAGACCTACTCCACCAAACAAATAGCAGAGCTTTCAGGTGTTCATCCCAATACCGTTCGTCTTTATGAGAAATGGGGCTTCATAGCCCCTGCCCAGCGCCGGGACAACAACTACCGTGTCTTTACGGATGAACACCTCCAGCAGATGAAACTAGCCAGGACGGCCCTGCCTGGGCCTTATCCCCTGCCAGGCCAGATAGTACAGACGATGGTCAGGGAGTTTGCCTCAAAAAACATTGCCGGCGCACTTTTACTAGCCCGCGAGTACATGGATCGAGTGGAACATGAAAAAGCCCGGGCCACTGAAGCTCTGAGCATACTGGATAAATGGTTTGAACAAAAGACCGGCGATAAGAATCAGCTGGCAGTGACTGGCAGACGGCGGGCTGCTGACGATATCGGCGTTTCTCTGGATACCTTACGGAACTGGGAGCGCAACGGCTTGTTCTCTGTCGTCCGGAACGACCGAAACCAATTGCTCTTTTCCGCATGGGACATGGAAAAAATCAGAGTGATTCGGCTGCTTAGAAACTGCGGGTATACCATCAGTTCTCTACTGCGGGTCTTTGGCGATGAGGAAAACCTTACTGAAAAGCCTTCTTTGCTTTTATCTCTACCTGATAATGATACCGATTTTTTCTATGTGACCGATCTTTTCCTGGAGTATCTAGATGGACACTATGATAGAGCCAAGAGGATAATGGATTTCATCGAAGCAAATCATGATGGGAATAACCAGGGGTAACTAGGGGGACGGTTCGAGACCACTGAAAAAATACCAAAAATTCCGTTAGAGTATGTGTAAATTATACTAGTGACCGTTGGTAAAACTTTCGGTTAGAGTGTAGAGATTGCCGCGCTACGCTCGCAACCTTAATAGTGAGCGACAGCGAACACCAGTAGTACCCGCAGGGTGCAAGGAAAGCTTTCTAGTGTCATTGCGAGCGTAGCGCGGCAATCCCAATCAATCCTTGCTCTTAATATCTTTTTACCTACTTTTTCAGTGGTCTCGAACCGTCCCCCTGGTTAGGTGCTATTTTTTGCACTTTTTGAGGGGATCCATTATGCATTTGTTGTAGGGCAATAAAAACTCCCTGATACCACTGGCATAGGGGGCAATATCGTATTGCTGAAAATAGACTACCACTCCTGACGGGGTGACGTAAAAGCTATTTACATTGAAGGTCTGATCTACCAGCTCTTCATAATTTTCAAAATAGATGTCGGGGTTTTCCTTTATTTGCTCAATGATTTTATTCTTAATATACGTTTTATAATTAGCGGAACACTTATACAATTCCCTGAGTTTTAAGATTCGCCCGGTTCTTAGATTCCAGGTTTGAGAAGTCCTATTTGTTAAACCGTGGGCTCCGCCGGTGTACTGGTAATTGTCGAAATATGAACTGATAATGCAAGCTTGGTTATAAGTTAATGCGAAGGTCTGTAGGGCCTCGAACACTCGCACCGGGAATCCGTTATTGATATCATCCAGATACTGGTCAACTGCCATTTGGTAAAGCTTGGTACGGAAATTGTTTTGCAGTGCCAGGGCGTTGCTTTTGTAGAACTGGTTTACAGTTTTAATGCTCTTTGGGTAGTTATCTGCAACAAACTCAGGATATTCAATTCGATAGTTTAAGACAGTGACACCTTCGTATTTCATCTCTTCCGTAAGTACCATAGTGTTAAAAGGTATCGATTTTTTCACTATTATCACCTCATGATAAGTTATTGGCTGATGTTACATTTGGTGACTATCTGTAAACGATAACCGCCGTGAAATGGTTCTCTTGACATCCCCCTCCTTTTTAAACTCCCTGGCACCCTCTAAATGGCAAATATTGGGGAGATGAAAGCTTGCGAACTCCTTATAAAGCTATAACTCAAAGATACTCCATAATAATTCCCTACACAGTCCAGCTTGCCGTTTTACAAAAAAAGTAATAATAATATACAATATATCTATAATTTAATAGCTTAGCGTATTAAACTACTTCAAAATCGCCGAATCTTCTGAGAGAAGAGCGGGGGAACCAATAATTGGGGTTAATCTGTTTGAGATGAGAACATATCAAATGGTAGGGCTACCCTTAGCCCGAACCCGTCAGCTAACCTCGTAGGCGTGCAAGGGAAGAATTGGGCAATATATCGTTGGCCGGATTGATTCCGGCCAACTTTGTTTTTATATTACCTTTTTATTCTTCCTTAAAATCGATCTGTGAGTAATAAGAGGAGGTATAAGGATTTTGAAAACTCAAATTTTATCTATTCAATCCAGAGAAGATTGGTCAGATTGGAGATGGCAAATGAAAAACCGTATTCAATCAACCGATATGCTGGCTAAAAATTTAATTTTGCCCGCTGAAAAGCTAATGGATATAAAAATGGCCAGCGATATTTTCCCTATGGCCATTACACCTTATTATGCATCTTTGATTAACAAGAATGACCCCAGGTGTCCCATTCGCATGCAGTCTATCCCTAGTAAACAGGAGCTTATTATGAGTAACTGCGATATGGATGACCCCTTACATGAAGACGCTGACTCACCTGTCCCTGGCTTGACTCACCGCTACCCCGATCGAGTGCTCTTAATAGTAACTAACGAGTGTTCCATGTACTGTCGCCATTGTACCCGCAAACGCAAGGTAGGAGATAGCAACAGTTCCATAGTCGATCAAAATATTATTCTGGGTATTGAGTATATTAAAGCTCATCCGGAAATACGGGATGTACTGTTGTCCGGAGGAGATCCCTTTATACTGTCTACCAGCCGTTTGGAACGAATCATACGTAAGGTAAGGGAAATTCCGCATGTACAGGTAATTCGCATCGGAACCCGCACACCGGTGGTTATGCCGCAACGTATCACTGATGATCTGGTGAAAATGCTCAAAAAATATCATCCCATATGGATCAACACTCATTTTAATCATCCGCATGAGTTTACTCCTGAAGCCACAGAAGCCCTGGCCAAGCTGGCCGATGCTGGTATTCCGCTGGGCAATCAGACCGTTTTATTAAAAGGAGTCAACGACTGCCCGATAATTATAAAGAAGTTGTCACATCTTCTGGTAAAAAACCGGGTTCGTCCCTATTATCTTTACCAATGTGATTTATCCCGTGGAATTGAACATTTTCGCACTCCTGTGGCTAAAGGGATAGAAATTATGGAATCTTTAATTGGACATACTTCTGGATTTGCAGTACCTTCTTTCGTCGTGGACGCACCGGGAGGAGGAGGGAAAATTCCGGTTAGGCCTAACTATCAGCTATCAATGACCAATACCAAAACGGTTTTGCGTAATTATGAAGGTGTCATATCTGTCTATAAGGAACCTCAAAACCCTGATGGCTGTTGTTCTCCCACCTGTAAATTATGTGAAGATCGCCATGTGAAAAATGAACCAGTCGGCGTGCAAAAGCTGCTTGACCAGAATAACCAGGTTGTCAGTCTGATCCCGGAAGGCAACCGGCGTCATGCTCGCAATAAAAGCTCCTAAAGGATAAGCTCATGTCACTTAGCACAACAAATAATGAAAGTCTGTATTTAGATCGTTGGGAAGATATAAAGACTCATGATTTCAATTGTCATATTCTGATATCGCCATATAATAAAAGGATAACCGTTTATGAATTTCATCTAAGCCGCGACAGTGCTGCGGTTGAGATGGTGAAAACCCTGGACAAAAAGGCTTCCGAAAATGCCCTCGACAAGATATGGCTCAAATCAAAAGCCCAATATCATACTGCCTTTACAATTGCCGGAATGAGGTTAGAAGCATATGTTCCCGGTTACTTTAGAGGTAAGGAACCAGCTCTTATTTTTGCCCGATATCTTGGTAAGCAGAGACAAATACCGTCGAACGCCACCAGTAAGAAATTGGTTGATAAACTGATTGGCAGGGTTGAGACCCCAGCTATCAAACGCAAACTTCCCCACGGTATCCAAATTAAATGGGGAGAAAGAAAACATAGGGTTGCATTGGCCAATTTATACAGCCAGGTTTTTACCACTTACCCTTTTCCGATTTTCGATCCTGTTTTTCTGGAGTCCACCATGGTGCAGGCAAGTACTTACTATATAACGGCTTGGCATAACCAAGACCTGATCGCGGCTTCCTCGGCAGAGATAAACCGCGCCCAGCTAAATGCAGAAATGACCGATTTCGCTAC
>NZ_DIPG01000081.1:10079-14886 GCF_002426325.1 Syntrophomonas sp. UBA5494
CTTCCCAACTGGAGGGGAAACGGACTGGCCAGTTTTCTGCTAGCAGAAATGGAAAACCGGCTCCAAAAGGAAGGATTCCATTGCCTGTACACCATTGCCCGCAGTAGCTCAACGGGTATGAACAGTGTTTTTGCCAACGCTGGTTATAGCTATTATGGCGTATTGATAAACAATTGTAATATCGGGGTAGGCTTTGAAGATATGAACGTATGGGCTAAATCACTGCCTGGGTGTCAAGGGGACGGTTTGGGGTCATCCCAAGCCGGCCCCTTGCGCCCGGCCCCCCGATAATTCAACCGTCACCTTTCTTCCAGCGCGGCGGGTAGCGTAAGAGTAATCCTGGTACCTATATTCTCCCGGCTTAAAATTTCAATATGTCCGTCATGCCGTTCAGTAATCCATTTGGCGATAGACAACCCCAGACCGGTACCGCCGGTGGCCCGGGCCCGGGATTCATCAGCCCGGTAGAATCGGTCCAATACCCGGGGCACCGATTCAGGAGCAATTCCTATACCTTCATCCTGTAAGGCCAGGCAAGCATTTCCTTGGGCCGAGGAAACTGAAATAGTGATCCTTTGGCCGGGAGGAGTGTATTTTACAGCATTGTCGATCAGTATCCGCATGGATTGTTTGATCAGGCTCTTGTCGGCATCGATGAGAACCGAATGCAAATTATCTATGTATTCATGTCCGCTGTCAATCATCTGGGTTTCCCGCAGTACTTCTTCTGCCAGGGAAGCCAGATCAAAGCGTTCTATGTTTAGAGCCATGGTATTGTTATCACCACGAGCCAGGAATAAAAGCTGTTCCACCATTTCTTTCATATTAGCGGTTTCATCTTTGATGGCATCAATTGATTCCTGCAAAGCTTTCTCGTCTTTTTTACCCCAGCGATCCAACAGATTGGCATATCCCTGAATAACCGAGATTGGTGTCCTGAGTTCATGGGAAGCATCGGAAACAAACCGAACCTGGGAACGGTAGGATTCATTGATACGATCCAGCATGGCGTTAATCGCTGCAGCCAGGTTCTGCAGCTCACTTTGCGTTTCACCGACTGAAATACGGGTGTCCAGCTTAGCGGCATTTATATTATCGAGTTTGCCGGCCAGCGCTGTAAGCTGTTCCGGTGAAAAGGCAGCATCTGTACTAAGGTTTTGGGCTGCTTCGGTCAATTCCTGGATGGGCCTTAAGGTATGGCGTATCAATCGGGCACCGGAGAAGATGCTTTTTAACAGCATCGATAGTTCAATAATCAACAGCACAGCAAATATCCATAAGAAGATCTGTAGGGTTCTCTGCGGGTGGTAAGAAAGCACAAAAAGATTATTGTCAGCTTTAACTGTTATGTTATAGGAAATATTCTTAAGCAGTTCCTGGGTGCTCATGTCTCCATGAGATAGTTGAATACTTCTCGGATTTGCAGCAGTTTGGGGAGGAAAATGCTTTTGCAGGAATTTGGGTATTTGGAATTGCCTCTCTAATTCTGTAGTTGGTGTAAAACTATATTCAGTTAATGCCAACCAGTTTTCAGCTTCAAGAGAAGACGGACTGATCTGGCTAAATGTTTCAGCTGATATGGCTGCAGTTTGTTCCGCCCGTACCATTAATCCGGAAAGCAAAAGCAGTATCAGTATTAAATCAAGGGTAAGAAAAATGCCCAGCATACGTAAAAACAATCTGAAATTGAGCTTCCATACTATAGAGAACCTGATCTTATCACTGAAACTGATATGGTTTTTGTCAGCAGTCTGGTTGTTACTCATCTTTTATCACATATCCTACCCCTCTTACGGTATGAATCAGTTTAATACTAAATACCTCATCGATTTTTCCCCGTAAAAAGCGTACATAGACATCAACCACATTGGTATCTCCAGCATAGTCATAACCCCAAACATTCTCTAGCAGGGTTTCCCGTGACACTACCAGATCTTTGTTTTTCAACAGAAAGTAGAGCAGGTCGAATTCGCGTTTAGTAAGTTCAATGGCTATATCCATATAATTGACAGTATGGCGACTGGTGTCCAACTGCAGCCCGGATGCAGACAGTATCTCGGATTGTTCTGATTTATTAGCTAGCCTCAGAGTAGTGCGGATGCGAGCCAGGAGTTCTTCAATGGCAAAAGGTTTGGTGATGTAATCATTAGCCCCGCTGTCTAAGCCGGAAACCTTATCTATCACACTGTCTCGGGCTGTCAGTAGAATAACAGGAACGGATGAGACACGGCGAATCCTGCGCAGTACTTCCATACCGCTCATCTTTGGCAGCATGACATCCAGCAGAATAAGGTCGAACTCGCCTGTTTCAGCGAGTTCGAGACCGGTTCTGCCATCAAAAGCTTTGGTGACTGAATAACCTTCATAGCCAAGTTCAAGTTCAATAAAGCGGGCGATTTTCTCTTCATCTTCAATAATCAGTATTTTCAAGCTCATAACAACCTGCCCATTTATATATCATTGATTGACTTTTTCAGGTTTTCAGCAGCATCTGCCGCGCTATTCATAGCATTATTTATGGTGTTGCTGTTGAAGTCAGGCCCCACAAAACGATAACGTAAATCAAAGAACAACCCGATAATGATCAGCGGAATTGTCACCCAAAAAGCAAATATTATAAGTAGTGCCAGTACGGTTACCGGAAAAGATGCTTTGACCTCCGCACCTTTATAGACTTCAAAAGAATTGATGTTGCCTTTGTGAATAATTTTCAACAAAAACTGCCCAGCCTTTTTAACAGAAGCCCCGAAAGAATCTTCGGATTTATTCTTGTTATGCTGATTTTCGTTAGCATTTGAATGTGGCGGGACTTCTGAGTTGGCATGATTCGAACTATTGTAATAACCGCCTCCGCTGGGAGCCTGTATCTTGCCCTGTTTTTCCAGACTAATAACAGCATCCAATACATCTCCATTGGCCGCATCTAAAACAGCCTTGGCTTCCTCAAAGCTGATATTGGCCATGGCACAGGTTTTTTCCACATTTTCTAAGGTTGTCATACTAATTCCTCCCTATTATCGTTAGTATTGTCAAAAGTCGTTTGTTGAGTCTTGATAACATTTGACTATGTATAAATACTAACGGCCGAAACTTAAAGGGATATTAGTCCTTCATTAAAATCAGATTAAAACTTATTTAACCCAGTTTTATTATAACTGCTTAGGAAAAACTGTGAGCAGAGAATACTATTGTGTAAAATATGTTATAGTTTTCGTGTTAATTCGTCCGGATTGTTTTGGGATAATTCTGCTAATGTTTATTAGGAGAAGTTGGTTAATACTTTCTCAGGCTGGTCAGGATGAACAAATCTGGTACTTTTTCAGTGGTCTCGGAATGTCATAATCGCCTTTTCTTTCTTCTGAAAGTCCTACAGGGTCTATAACCACCCGGATATAAACTACCTATGGATAATTCAAGGGTCGCGGATAATTCATCAATGGTACGGGAATTATTCTGATCCAGTATATGCATCGCGATGCGGGCACAGGCCTCGGCATCCTCCAGTGCATGATGATGTAGAAAATCGATATCCAACATAGCCGCCACATCATTCAATCTGTGCGACATTTCCGGCCACTGCCTTCTGGCCATCATTAAAGTACAGCCGAAGCTAAGATTCGGATAGGGGATATCATAGTAATCCAGCGAGGCGCGCAATACGCTCATGTCAAAACTGGCATTATGGGCCACTACTATATAATGCTCAAAATAGTGCCTGATGGAGGGCCATAGCTCAGCAAAGTTCGGCTTGTCGATCACATCTGCTTTCCTTATTCCATGTATCGCTGTATTAAAATGATTGAAGTACAAACCGGGTGGTTTTATTAAATGATACTCCTGCTCCGTTATTACACCATCTTCAATACACACGATTCCTATGGCACAGGCGCTTGACCTTTGCTCGTTGGCCGTTTCAAAGTCTATGGCAGTGAAATTCAATAGGGGTCACCTCTATTATGTAGGTTATAAGTTCATTATTCGTACGCAGTTATAATAGCTAACTGATTTTAATTATAGTTCACGTATCATTTTGAGCCAATCAATTATGATAGTGCGCAATTTCAGCCGTAGGGCCAAGAACTGAGGATCAAGCATTGTATGACGAGATTGTGGATACCTTTAGCCTTGAGCTTCCACCAGCTGAATGATCCTTACGATAACCTGAACGGCTTTTTCCATGGATCCCAGGGGGATGAATTCATAACGGCTGTGAAAATTATGGCCGCCGGTAAAAATATTGGGGCAGGGAAGGCCCATAAAGGAAAGACGTGCACCATCGGTACCGCCCCGTACTGGCCTGATCATAGGCTCAATGCCATTATCCCGCATGGCCTGTTCAGCCAATGTAACGATATGATAAAACGGCTCGATCTTCTCCCGCATGTTGTAATACTGATCCTGCATATGGAGCTTTGTAACCAGGGGGACGGTTCTTGCGGTTGCATGAGTTAATGTAATTGCTATTTATTATGAGCCAGAGGTGACACATGCCTCGATATGAATGTCAGAAGAAGAATATTGGATGAGGAGGCTATTAGTATCACTAAAACAACATGCAATCAATCAGTGTTCAGATGTTCAAAAATTGGAAAGAGACAAAAAGGATAGACATTTGAAGGCATTAAAAGAAAAAGGGCTGTCAGCTAGACAGTTGGCCAGGCTAACGGGAATTAGCAGAAGTATTATTTTAAAGCCGCATAACCGTAATCTAACCGCAAGAACCGTCCCCCTGGTTACTATAGAAAAATATTTTCAAAGCACTATTGACACATATCTCTACGCGGCGTAGAATATCATTGTCTACACG
>NZ_DIPG01000069.1:0-11024 GCF_002426325.1 Syntrophomonas sp. UBA5494
CAACTCAATTCAAATTGGTAGATGATAAAGCTATCATTCCTACCGGCATGTCCGGGCGCAGGTTGAATGACCAGGAACGCCGTCAATTTCAACACGAATTTAAAATTTACATGGAAAAATATTTCAAAGACAAACTTGGCAAAGGGGTCGATAAGACCAAAATCGTTATTTGGGACGATATGCTGGTTATCCGCGGCGAAGGTTTTCTAACCGAGCCGGAAAAATACATAAACAAGACTCCGTCTGGAAGAGAGGTGGTAAGAGCAGCTCGAATGCAGGTGGTAAAACAGCATGCTATTGACAACGTAGGCTATTTCGAAAACAGGTTGAGCGCTGTCGCCATTCACCATGCCTATGAGTTGGAACCGGAAAACGATTTCTGGATGCATGTGATTGTTTTCGACCGCATATTAACTGAAAAATCGAGCGTAGATTAAAATCAGAGTATACTCGAAATTCCCGGTGGTCTGTAGAGAACCCTGCGGGGGGCTCCAAAGAAAACCGATGTGTTATAAGTGCTTTTATGCGCGTTTAACCATCGGCTTTTGTTGTTTTTAGGGTTAATATGGCGGTTTTTGCCGCATGTTAACCTGTAATGGTACGTTGAGCAAAACCTGCAACAAATTACCTGGTGGTCTGTAGAGAACCCTGCAGGGGGCTCCAAAGAAAACCGATGTGTTATAAGCGCTTATTAAGCGTAATTAACCCATCGGCTTTTATTGTTTCTGTATTAATTAGGGGTGGATAAAATGAGGGGCATGCAGTCCCTCGGAAAAGAAAAGGGAGGTTTTTTAATGGCTGACACAATGAAAGCTCTGGTTTATCGTGGCCCCGAAAAAATCGGTTTGGAGGACGTACCGGTACCGCGCATTATCGAACCCGATGATGCGATAGTAAAAGTGACCACTTCCACTATCTGCGGCACCGACATTCACATCTGGCACGGGGGTATGCCGGAAGTAGAACCGGGAAGAATAATCGGCCATGAATTTGTGGGTGAAGTCGTGGAAGTAGGCCCTGCGGTAAGGAACGCCAAGGTAGGGGACAAAGTAGCGGTTTCCTGTGTCACCCAGTGCGGCGAGTGCTTCTACTGTGTACGCGGGATTTATTCGCATTGCACCACCGGCAGCTGGATATTCGGCTATATGATCGACGGCTGCCAGGCCGAGTATGTGCGGGTACCTCATGCCAACCTGGGGATGTTTAGCATTCCTGAGGGACTGACGGAGGAAGATGTGCTCTTCGTCGGCGATATCCTGTCAACCGGTTATTTTGGCGCCGAACAGGCCAAGATCGAACCGGGCGATACTGTTGCGGTTATGGGTTGCGGACCGGTTGGAATGTGCGCTATGACCACCGCCCGGCTGTGGGGGCCTTCCAAGATAGTGGCTGTCGACATCAATCAGGAACGTTTGGATTGGGCAGTGAAGAACGGTATCGCTGACGTTGGAGTCAATCCCCTCAACGGGGATGCCGGCGATGCTATCAGAGAAATGACTGAAGGACGCGGCGCTGACGCTACTATCGAAGCCAATGGTTTCAAACCCACTTTCGATATGGCCATCGATGCTGTCAGACCCGGTGGAACAGTATCTCTGATCGGCGTATTTGAAAAACCCCAGGAACTGGCCATGAACACCTTGTGGATCAAGAACATCAGAATCAGCATGGGTCTGGTCAACGCCAATCGCATTCCAGAACTGATCAAGTTGATCAAGGCCGGTAAGATCAGCACCAGCTTCCTGTGCACCCATCGCGCTCCATTAAATGATATTGTTAAAGGCTATGATATCTTTGGCGGCAAGAAAGATGGCTGTCTGAAGTGGATAGTAACTCCTTACCAGAAATAGAAACCAGAAATTATTTGTCTCCTGGCAAAACAGGATTCATGTTCAAGCCAAAAGGCGCCTCTTTTATGAGGCGCTTTTTGGTGTTTGGCCAGGATGTCTGCTGAGCTGGTGAAAGAAACCTTATCACCAAGCCAGCAGGAGTATGAGCCGGGGGCCAGACCGGACTGGAAAGCTCGACTACTATGTAGATAAATGTTAAATTATGCAGGAAAATTAAAGTCTAAATAGAATGATTTAAACAAAAGAAATATTATCCAAACAGTTTATACAGAATCTAAAACTCCGAGCTTATTTGCCTAAATCAGTGGGAAATGGTGAATAAGCCGACAGGGTAGAACGGGAAACGGTTCTGCCTCCCTTCTGGAAAGGAGTACTATAAGCTATATGGTTGCGAGAAAACTGTCATTGGTTTTCTGCTATTAGTAGCTTTTAGATAAAACCTCCTGTCCGTGCAGGGGGTTTTTGTTTATTGAGCATAAAATTATTCATTATTTGCCTTCAATTTTCTATACGTGAATGGGGGTTATTGAAATATTGAATTTAATATGGATTTTTATTGTTACTCAGTATGACGGATGCTGATATTTAGGCCGGGTATTGGTAATAGAGCGGTTTTTCATAGAAAGGGAGTGAAGGATTATTAATGAATACGGTAAATAAAAGACGTAAATTTCATCTTTTCTTTATTTTAATAGGGTTTTTAATTGTTGGTTTGGTGAGTTTACTAGCACCTAATCCCGCTTATGCCGCCGGTGGCGACGTTACCATATCGGGGCCAGGGCTTGACGGTCCGGGAATTACCATTACCCAGAGTCAGCTCCGGGGCCTAGAACCACTAGCTGGTGACTATTATTTGGAACAGCAGGATGTTATTTACAGCACTATTAACACCTGGCCAACCAAGAGCTGGTACAGAGGTCAAGGTGTATTATTGGAAGAGTTGCTTGAGGTGGCCGGCGGGCTAAATGACGAGGCCACTCAAATTAGATTTGAGTCCAGCGACGATTTTAAAGCCACCTTTACCTTACAGGAACTACGTGAACCCAGGTATCGGTTCCCTAATTTCATGGATACCGGCCTGCCTGGCCATCTCATTGGTGACGCTTCAGATGCTGTGCCAGTACCAACTATCATCGCCCACCAGAGTTTTTCCGCTCAGTCTTATAATGATATTTTGGATTCGGGAAATTTCAGCCGTATCGATGCGAATCACCTGTTGTACGGGCAGCGGGCGGTAACCCAGCAAACCAATGCCAGATTTGCTAAATATGTAATAAAAATCGAAGTGCTTACCGGTCCCGTATCTCAATGGAATGTTCCCACTGCATCGGTAGAGCCAGGGGAGGTGCCGGTAGGTGAACTGGTGAGATTGAACAGCCAGTTTAATGATGAGGACAAGGTTCATTATACTTTGGACGGCAGTGACCCAACCATAGATAGCCCTATGTATAACTGGATTGCCAGCCGCTGGTGGTCATCGAGAGCGGATGATTTAGATGAAATAAACCGTCCCATTGAAATAACAGAAGATACTACAATTAAGGCCATTGTAATCGGTCCTGGCAGAGAAGACAGTGATATCGTTGCTTTTACGTATTATGTACCCCTTACAATTAGTAATGACAACCCGGCTAATGCTGTCTTAAATGAAGAATACGAAGGTCATACTTTCAAGGCAGTAGGGGGGATAGAGCCTTATAGCTTTGGTATTACGGGGGGATCGCTGCCGGCAGGGATGATTCTAACCGGGGCAACCCTGGAAGGTACGCCTACCCAAAGCGGTACCTTTACCTTTACCCTGACAGTAACCGATAGTGCCGAACCGGAAAATACTGATAGTTTTGATTTCACTTTGCTTGTAAATGAAGCCTATGTCCCTCCGACCTTAATTGCTGATACTTCCGGCAACAAATTGGGAAACACCATAGAGCTGACTTTTGCTGATAATGAATTATGGCGTGAGAAAATTGCCGAGGTAACGGTAAATGGAACTTCTATTACCGACAAATACAGTATTGCTGCTGGTGTAATTACCATTGATTCTGAAGTATTCACTGCTATCGGAGACTACACAATAATCGTCATTGCCACAGGTTATCTTGATGCCGTTGTAACGCAGAAGATTACTGCTACCGGTGGTGATCCTAAACCACCTGACGGGGACATTGTATTAACTATATCCGGAGATGGGGTAACAAACCAGCAGGAGTTTACCCAATCCCAGTTGGAAGATATGCCCCAGTCCCAGCAGGTTTACAGTTGTATAAACACCTGGCCTTCTAAGAAATGGTATGTGGGGAAAGGGGTTACATTAAGCGATTTGTTCGATATTGTGGGGATAAAAGGAAGTGCCCGGCAGATCAAGTTTATTTCCCGTGATGGTTATTACATGACCTTTACGGTTAAAGAACTGTTGAGAGATGAGCGTTATCGCTTTCCCAATTTTAAAAGCGGTAGCGGTGATGCTGACGGGCATATTCCCGGCTCTTCGGCAGGTGCGACACCAGTCGAGCCTATCCTCGCCCTGGTCAGTGCTGAGGGTACTGATGACCCGGATTATATGAACGATAGCAGTGCATTGCTCTTAATGATGGGTCAGCGAGCGGTTACGGAGCAAACTGGTCCTCAATTCGTAAAATACGTGTGCGAAATAGAAATACTCACCGACTCTCCAAAATCATGGGATGAGCCGACGGCAGATCCTGATAGTGGAACTGTACCGTCAGGAACGGAGGTAGAACTACATAGTCCTTACGATGATGAGGATAAGGTTCACTATACTCTTGATGGCAGTACCCCTGATCTAGACAGTCCTATGTTCAATTGGGTAGCCAAACGGTGGTGGGCCTCAAGGGGCGAAGAGACTGTTAAAGAGATTAACAAGCCCATCGTGCTGACTAAAGATACTACCATAAAAGCTATAACCATAGGTCCGGGTAAGTTAAACAGCGATGTGGCCGAATTTACCTACAAGGTTACAGGAACAGCGACAAATATAAGTGATAAGATAACGCCCGATGAAGGTGGGAAGGTAAGCCTGGGCGAGGAAGCCGTCATTGAGATTCCCGCCGGAGCTTTGACTGGTAGTAGTCCGGTAGACGTAACAATAGAGCGGGTGAGCGAGCCTCCGGCTGCACCGTTAGGATTTAGAATTCTTGGCAGCGTTTATGAGTTTAGCATAGACGGTGAGGGTAATTACAGTTTTAAAAAACCGGTTACCATCAAGCTAACCTTCAATGCTGAGGAATTAGCCGCTGATGAAACCCTGACTATCCAATATTATGATCAGAAAGAGAAGAAATGGGTTGATATTGGTGGCGAAGTATCCGGTAATACCATTAGCATTCAGGTGGATCACTTTACCATGTTTGCCATAATGGTGGCTGATAACCCAGTGGCGACTAAAATAATCAAACCGGGCGAAGGGGGTATCGTAAAACTCGGAGAGGATGCTGTTATTGAGATTCCTGCCGGAGCATTAGCCGGAACCAGCCCAGTTGAAGTAAAAATAGCACGGGTCAGCAAGCCTCCGACTGCACCTGCCGGCTTTAAGATAATTGCTGGAGTTTACGAGTTCAGCGTCGATGGTCAAACCAGTTATATCTTTAATAAACCTGTAACCGTTAAGCTTAAATACGATCCTGAAAAGGTTAGCCCTAAAAGCTCTCCGGCCATTTACTACTATGATGAAAACCAGAAAAAGTGGCTCGACATTGCAGGCAAGGCATCTGGCAATATCATTACCGTGCCAGTGAGCCACTTCACGAAATTTACAGTAATGGCGGCAAACGATACAGTAGAGGTTACCTTAACCGATATTAGCGGTCACTGGGCGGAAAAGAATGTAAAGCAATTAATTGAACTTGGGGCTGTAGGCGGTTATCCTGACAGGACCTTTAAACCAGACAATTGTATTACCAGGGCGGAATTCGCTTCAATCCTGGTAAAAGCATTTGACCTCAAGTCCCAGAGTGGAAAAGGCTTTGCTGACACTGCCGGCCACTGGGCTGAAGAGGCCATTTCTACGGCTGCATATCACGGTGTAGTAGAGGGCTATGGCGATAACAAATTTGGGCCTGATGAATATATTACTCGTGAGCAAATGGCTCACATGATCGTGAATGTGGCTGAGTTGACTCCGGTAATAGAAGAAATAGCATTTAGAGATGAAAGCAGTATCTCCGCTTGGGCTAGGGGATCTTTAGCAACAGCAGTGGAAAACGGAATAATAAATGGATATCCTGATAACACTGTGCGTCCCCAGGGAAATGCAACCAGGGCTGAGGCGGCTACCGTTATCGTTAATGCCTTACATAGGCCCTAGTCCAAAAATAGACACAGCAACCAAACCGTAAGCGGAACCAGGAAGGCGATAGAGGGAGAGTATGGCTGTGTATTCTACCAGTTTTAAAAAAACCAATCTTAAGCTCTTATTAATGGCCTGGCTTCTCCTTATATTGTTTTTTTCTCGCCTGGCAATACCTGATATTGCTATAGCTGAAGCCGCAGACACAATTGAGATCACTGGAGAGGGTGTGGCTAATCCGCTTACCTTATCCTTCAATCAGCTGGAAGCGATGCAGCAGTATGAGCACATATATAGTGTGATCAATACCTGGCCGACCAAGCGCTGGTATACAGCACGAGGGGTTAAGTTAAGAGAATTGCTCAATCAGGCTGGAATCAAGGATGATGCTACACTGATCAAGTTCATATCCAGTGACGGTTATGATGTGACCCTAACGGTTAAAGAACTATTAGAAGACAAACGTTACTATTTTCTAGGCTTAAAGGATAATCATCCTACCGACGGAAGTATTGTCGGGTCTTCTGAGGGCGCCGAAGAGGTAGAACCTATTTTGGCTCTGGTCAGTGCCGAGGGTAGTGATGACCCGGCTGCTATGAACGACCGAGATGCGTTAATGCTCGTATTAGGGCAGCGGGCGGTAACCGAGCAGACCAACAACCTTTTTCTTAAGTATGTAAATAGAATTGAGGTTCTTGCTAGCGCTCCCGAAAAGTGGGATAACCCCAAGGCCAATATCCCCAGTGGAACTGTATTACCAGTAGGAACTGAGATTGAACTAAGCAATAAGAATAATAACGAGGATAAAATTTACTACACTACTGATGGCAGTACTCCGACCATCAATAGTCCCATGTTTAACTGGAGCGCCAGCCGCTGGTGGGATCAGCGCGGTGATGTAAAAGGTGTTAATAAACCCATTGAAGTAAAAGAAGACACTATCATTAAAATGATAACCATTGGCCCCGGAAAGTTGGACAGCGAAGTGGTAACATTTAAATTTACCGCTGATATGAGCGGCAAGGCCGTAGATCCGACCAAGGTTCCGGGTGGATCGCCCACGGGAATTTCTCTGGATAGGAATAGAATCGACCTGCCGGTAGGGAGCACATTCCGGCTGGAGGCGACAGTGACCCCCTTTAATGCTACGAATCAGGATCTGATCTGGAGTTCCAGTGATACCAGGGTTGCCACAGTTGATAATCGCGGCCTGGTTACAGTTGTTGGCCCAGGAACGGCTGTCATTACGGTTGCTACCGTAGACGGTAATCATAAAGCCACCTGTGTAGTGAACGGTCCAGACGAGGAGCAAGATGAGGAAGCTGCTCCAATAACAAATAGTACCGAGCCAAACCTCCCTGAGCCTGCTGTACAGCAGTTGCCAGAACCGGAACCGAAACCGGAGGTTGCTTCTGTTCCGGATCCGAACACCTCCGCAAAGGCAACCCTTCCTGCCGAGTCAACCATACCGGAAGAGCGGGCCCAATACCTGGCTAAGATAGAGGATCTTGCAGGAGATTCTAGCATTGGCAAGGTCTCGCAGCAGCCGGTCAATGACAACTGGCAGGTTTTTGAAATGTCGGCTGATACCATCCCTCTACCGTTAAAAGTAGCCCAGGATCGTATGAAAATTTATTCGACCATAATGCTATTGATATTCTTCCTTTCAGGAGCCGGCCAAAAATATGCCCAATTTACAAAGGAGCGATTATAAAACATGACCATCTTACTATCGTTGAAAGAAATGATGCATGCCATTTCATCCGGGTTATTAATTCCTACCATTGCCGTACTTTTATTCATGTTAGCTTTATCGGTGGTGGAATTAGGCGGCCTACTGGTAGAAGCCTTGACCGAACGGCGCAAGATGAAGGTAAATGTGTCCGAGTTGATAAATGAGTTTCAGGAAAAGAATGTTGCGGAAATCATGCAGCAAGTTGAAGGTGTTCGGCTATTCCGACGCCAAAAGGCGGCCATTAGTGAACTGCTCCAAAATAAAGATCTGCCTGCTGTTTCCTTGCAGGCTTTGGCGCGTCGACTGCTGACTAATGAAGAATTGAATTATGTGCGTATAACTAATCGTACTGATCTGGTGACCCGACTGGGTCCCATGTTGGGTTTAATGGCAACCCTAATTCCTTTGGGGCCGGGGTTGATCGCTCTGGGTGAGGGTGATCCCAAAGTATTAGCTGATTCACTGCTTACTGCTTTTGATGCTACAGTAACCGGTTTGGCTGCCGGAGGCATTGCTTTTGCTGTCTCTCGTCTGCGCAAAAGATGGTATGAGGATTATTTGAGTACTCTAGAAGCCTTAATGGAAAGTTTAATGGAGGTGTTGTCACGTGGGCGGAGGATTGAGGAGAAATAGTCGATGGAGGCAAGAAGAAGTTAATCCTCTGGAGGGCGCTATTAATATTGTTGATGCCATGCTGGTTTTTGCCTGTGGACTAATGCTAGCCCTAGCCATCAACTGGAATGTTGATTTTGGTCTAGGGCAGAGCGTAACCCTGGAACAAGGGCGGGAGATGACCGATATCCCCGAGATACGTGAAGACCTGATCGAAACTCAGGGTCAAGGTGAGGTTTACGAAAGAATGGGTACGGTTTACAAAGACCCGTCTACCGGAAAGTTGTTTATGTTGACCGACTAATACTTAGCGTATGGTAGACTCTGGGAAAATGAAAAACTTTTTGAAAGAAAGGAGGTGTTTATATGCCAACCAGGGTAAGAAAACATTTCTATGGTTTTACAATTGCTCTACTGAGTATTCTGTTGCTGGCTGGTAGCCTTTGCATAACATCACCCAATTTAGTACTGGCTGCATCAGATTCACTGGAAATCACCGGAGATGGGGTGAGGAACCCATTAGTACTAAGCTTGGATCAGCTTAAGCAAATGAAGCAGCATCAGTATGTATACAGCTGCATAAATACCTGGCCTACTAAAAAGTGGTATGTAGGAAAGGGAGTCAAGCTGTATGACCTGCTCAACAAGGCGGGGATGACCGATAAGGCTACCTTGCTTAGATTCACCTCTGCCGATGGATATACCGTCACCATCACGGTCAAAGAGCTATTTGAGGACAAGCGCTATCGTTTCCCTAATTTTAAATCTGGTGGTGATAGTGATGGACATCTGCCCGGCGACCCCTCGGGGAAGATAGGGGTAGATCCAATTATTGGCCTGATCAGTGTAGAAGGGAGTGATAATCCCAGCTATATGAACGATTTGAATTCCCTCCTGCTGATGCTGGGTCAGCGGACGGTTACTGAGCAGACCGGAAATTTGTTTGTAAAATATCTGAACAAAATTGAGGTCTTAACCACTAAGCCCGAGAAATGGGACGATCCACAGGCCAATCCGGTTAGCGGCACAGTTTCTCCAGGAACCATGGTGGCTTTAAGCAATATCAATAACGACGATGACAAGATTCATTACACCATTGATGGCAGTACTCCAACTACGGACAGCCCTGTATATAACTGGATTGCCAGCCGGTGGTGGACCGCCCGGGCGGATGTTTTGGGTACTATTAACCGTCCTATAGGACCTATCAATGAGGACACAACGATTAAGGCAATAACCATCGGTCCCGGCAAACTGGACAGTGACGTGGTCACCTTTAAATATCGGGTTTCTGATCAATCACCGGATAGTTTACCGCTGGTCATTAAGCTTACCATTGGTGTAAAAGAAGCTAGTGTTAACGACACACCCTATATCTTGGAAGCGGAGCCTTTCATAAACGCTGAAGCCGGTCGCACACTGGTACCTTTACGTTTCGTCAGTGAAGCATTAGGTGCTGAAGTGGGTTGGGATCCTGAAACCAGACAGGTAACCATTACCGATGATGAACAGGAGATTATTCTTACTATAGGTTCTACCACAGTCCAGGTTAATGGAGAAAAACAGACTGTTGACTGTGCTCCGGAGATTCTGGCACCTGGCCGTACCTTTGTTCCGCTGCGGTTTATCAGTGAGACTCTGGAAGCGGAGGTAACATATGATCCCAGTAATGGCCAAGTTTTGATTGTTAGATAAACTAAATATTGCTCCGAGCTTGTGGTGCCTAAAGTCGATACCATGGTTCTCAAGCCGTTAGGGTACACCTGGAAACGAGTGTGCCTCCCATGTTGGAAAGGAGCCAAGACCCGGATATAACAGATCCGGTTGGCTTCTAGGGACCAACCGGGTCTTCTTTCTTTGACTGGAGGTGAAAAAGTATTTAGTTTTGGGGTTTGTTTTTACCATATAAGAATAGGGAAAGGGGAGAAGAGAGTGAAAACAGGAAATACAACTGCTCGCTGTTGGAATCGCCTGTGGCCGGTTGTGATGGTAGTGTTTTTGCTAGCCGGTATGTTTGCCTTGGCGGCACCCGCAGATGCTTATGCCGCCGGTGGCGACATTACCATATCGGGGCCAGGGCTTGACGGTCCGGGAATTACCATTACCCAGAGTCAGCTCCGGGGCCTAGAACCACTAGCTGGTGACTATTATTTGGAACAGCAGGATGTTATTTACAGCACTATTAACACCTGGCCAACCAAGAGCTGGTACAGAGGTCAAGGTGTATTATTGGAAGAGTTGCTTGAGGTGGCCGGCGGGCTAAATGACGAGGCCACTCAAATTAGATTTGAGTCCAGCGACGATTTTAAAGCCACCTTTACCTTACAGGAACTACGTGAACCCAGGTATCGGTTCCCTAATTTCATGGATGCCGGCCTGCCTGGCCATCTCATTGGTGATGCTTCAGATGCTGTGCCAGTACCAATTATCATCGCCCACCGGAGTTTTTCCGCTCAGTCTTATGCTGATATCTTGGATTCGGACAATTTCAGCCGTAGCGATGCGAATCACCTGTTGTACG